>JAWVZD010000123.1:0-6268 GCA_033722395.1 Thermoanaerobaculia bacterium
CCGACCGATGAACGCTCTCGTCCGAAGCGCCTTGAACCATCCCGGCCGCTACCTGTGGGCGGCCGGAGCCGCGAGCTTGCTGATGATCGCCCTGGTGGCGCTACCGTCGCTTCTGCCGGTGCCGGTCCTCCAGGGCCTCGAGGTCGACACCGACCCCGAGAACATGCTGGCCGCGGACGAGCCGGTGCGGGCGTTCCACAACCGCATGAAGGCGGAGTTCGCGCTCAACGATCTGATCGTGGTGGGGGTGGTCCAGGAGGAGCACCCCGACGGCGTCTTCAACCCGCAGACGCTGGGCGAGGTCCACGACCTGACCCGCTTCGCCGCGACGCTGCGCTGGGACGAGAACGGCCGCACCGCCGGCGTCGTCCCTGCCGACATCATCGCGCCGAGCACGGTCGACGACATCGAGCAGGCCGGCCTCGGCTCGGTGAGCTTCGAGCGCCTGATGCCGGCGGCACCGCAGACACGTGCGGAGGCGCTCGCTGTCCGCGACGCGGCGCTGGACATCCCGCTTCTCGCCGACACGCTGGTCTCGCGCGACGGACGCGCCCTGGCGCTCTACATACCGATCCGCGCCAAGAGCGACAGCTACCGCGTCGCTTCGGCGCTGCGCGAGCGAATCGACGAGCTCGGCAGCGAGGCCGACTATCACATCACCGGCCTGCCGATCGCACAGGATCAGTTCGGCGTCGAGATGTTCTGGCAGATGGCGATCTCCGCCCCCGCGGCGATGGCCCTGATCCTGCTCCTCATGTGGCTCTTCTTCCGCAACCTGAACCTGGTGTTGGCGCCGATGGTCGTCGCCCTGGTATCGGTCGTCGGGGCCATGGGTCTGCTCATCGCCACCGGCAACACGGTCCACATCATGAGCTCGATGATCCCGATCTTCGTCATGCCGATCGCGGTGCTCGACGCGGTGCACATCCTGTCGGACTTCTACGACCGGTATCCGGTGAGCCGCGATCGGCGCCGCACCCTGGGTCACGTCATGGAGGAGCTGTGGCGGCCGATGCTGTTCACCTCGCTGACCACCTGCGCCGGCTTCCTCTCCCTCGCGCTGACGCCGATCCCGCCGGTCCAGGTCTTCGGGCTGTTCGTCGCCATCGGGGTGTTCCTGGCCTGGTTCCTCACCGTGACGCTGGTACCCGCCTACATCATGCTGATGCCCGAGCGGGCCTTCGCCGGCTTCGGCGCCGCGGCGGCCGGACTCGGGGAGGAAGGCGAGCGAGACCTGCTATCGCGCCTCCTCCGCCCGCTCGGCCGGGTCGCCTTCCGGCGTGCCCGCCTGGTGCTGACGCTCTTTGCCGTCACTCTCGCGGTCGCCGGGATCGGCATCAGTCGCATACGGATCAACGACAATCCGGTCAAGTGGTTCGCCGAGGATCACCAGATCCGCGTCGCCGACCGGGCCCTGAACGAGCGCTTCGGGGGCACCTACATGGCCTATCTGAGCCTGGCGGCGGCAGAGCCTCGGAGCGTCGAGGCGGTGCGCACCGATCTCGTCCAACGGCTGGAAGAGCTCGACACCCCCGCGGCGGCGGAGCTGCTCGAGGACCTCCCCGGAGCGAGCCGGGAAGCCGACGATCCGGAGATCCTGCTGGACGCCCTGCGCAAAGGCGTCGCCCAGCGGCAGTCGAGCGCCGACGACGCCGAGTGGATGGACTGGGAGGACGTCGCCATGGCGGTCGAGTCGACGCGACAGGCGGCCGAGGTCTTCAAACGGCCGGAGGTGCTGCGCTACGTCACCTCGCTCCAGGACTACCTACGGGAGACCGGCCTGGTCGGCAAGACGAACGCGGTCACCGATATCGTCGAGACCGTGCACCGCGAGCTCTTCGGCGGCGACCCCGAGGCGTTCCGCATCCCCGACAGCTCGCGCGCCGTAGCGCAGACCCTGATCACCTTCCAGAACAGTCACCGGCCACAGGATCTCTTCAAGCTGGTGACGCCGGACTACCGACGCGCCAACCTCTGGCTGCAGCTGCCGAGCGGCGACAACCAGCACATGCTGGCGGTGATCGACGCGGTGGAGCGGTTCGTCGACGAGAACCCTCCTCCACTGGAGCTGGAACACGACTGGTTCGGCCTGACCTACATCAACGTCGTCTGGCAGCAGAAGATGGTGGCCGGGATGGCCAAGGCACTGGCCGGCGGCTTCGTGGCCGTGCTGGTGCTGATGGCCTTTCTCTTCCGCTCGCTCTTCTGGGGCGCCCTCAGCATGGTGCCGCTCAGCGTCACCATTGCCGTCATCTACGGCGTGATCGGGCTGGTCGGCAAGGACTACGACATGCCGGTGGCGGTGCTCTCGTCGCTCAGCCTCGGCCTGGCGGTGGACTACGCCATCCACTTCGTCGTGCGCAGCCGCCAGATCTTCGCCCGCGTCGGCAGCTGGCGTGCCACCGTCGAGCACGCCTTCGGCGAGCCGGCCCGCGCCATCCTGCGCAACGTCATCGTGATCGGCGCCGGGTTCCTGCCGCTGCTGGCGGCACCGCTGGTTCCCTACCAGACGGTCGGCCTGTTCATCTCCGCAATCCTGCTCTCGGCGGGCGTCGCCACTCTGCTCGGCCTGCCAGCGCTCATCACCGTCTTTCGCCCCTTCTTGTTCACAGGAACCTCCGACTGACCCACCCGAAGGAGTATCCGATGAAGATCCCGCGCAACCTCTCGATCCCCGCCCTCCTGCTGGCGCTCGTCGCGACTGCCGCGACTGCCGCGCCGGCCCAGGAGCTCGACGTCCAGAGCATCGTCGATCGCGCCAGCGCCACCGCCTACTACCAGGGAGCCGACGGCAGAGCCACCGTGACCATGTCGATCGAGGACGCCCAGGGCCGTGAGCGCAGCCGCCGCTTCACCATCCTACGTCAGGACGTCGACGACGAAGACAACGGCGAGCAGCGCTTCTACGTCCACTTCAGTCGCCCCGCCGATGTCAACGGCACCGTCTTCATGGTCTGGAAGCACGTCGGACGCGACGACGACCGCTGGCTCTACCTGCCGGCGCTCGATCTGGTCAAGCGCATCGCGGCCTCCGACGAGCGCACCAGCTTCGTGGGCTCGCACTTCTTCTACGAGGACGTCTCCGGTCGCAGCCCGCAGGAGGACCGCCACGAGCTCGTCGAGGAGACCGACACCTACTACGTCGTCGACAGCCGGCCGAAGGAGCCGGAGACGGTCGAATTCGGCCGCTACCGCAGCTATCTCCACAAAGAGACCTTCATCCCAGTCAAAATCGAGTACTTCGATCGGGAGGGCGATCCGTACCGCACCTATCAGGCGCTCGCAGTGGAGACCATCGAGGGCTATCCCACCGTGACCCGTTCCGAGATGGCAGACAGCCGCATGGGTGGCAAGACGGTGCTCGCCTACGACGCCGTAGACTACGATCTCGGCCTTCCCGACGACATCTTCGCGGAGCGCTACCTGCGCAACCCGCCGCGCCAGTACCTGCGCTGAGGAGATCTCGTGGGAAGGCCTCTCCGCCACGCGGCTGCGATCGCCGCCCTCCTGCTGGCGCTCGCGCCGGGTCGCGCGATCTCCGAGGAACCGATCCTAGCGGCGGGCCTCGGCGGGGGGTCCGAGCCGCAACGGCAGGCAGAGGAATCGCCATCCGGCGGGGGAACGCCCCGCTTGCCGGTCGGGCTCGGCGGCGACGACCAGGAGCCGATGCTGCCGCCGGGGTTGGGCGACGACCCGGAGCCTCTGCCCGAGGACGGGACCGAGGACGACGACGGGCGTCCGCTCTTCGGTCTCATCGGTTTCTGGGATCTGCGCGCCGGCCCCAGGCTCGGCGAGGATCCCCACCAGGAGGAGCTCATCCTCGGTGAGCTTCGCCTCCAGCTGTCCCGCAGCTGGTATACCGAGACCGCCACCTTCACGCTGACCGCGGATCTCCTCTACGACGCGGTCGCCGACGACCGGAGCCTCGACCTGGAGAGAGGGCGCGGCTGGATCGACCTGCGGGAAGCGAGCGTGTTGGTGCGACCGCTCGATTTCGTCGACGTCGAGTTCGGCCGGCAAATCCTCACCTGGGGGGTCGGCGACCTGGTCTTCCTGAACGACCTGTTCCCGAAGGACTTCGTCTCGTTCTTCGCCGGTCGTGACGTGGAGTACCTGAAGGCGCCGTCGGACGCGGTGAAGCTGTCGCTGTTCGGTCGGGTGGCGAATCTCGACCTCGTCTACACACCCCGTTTCGACCCCGACCGCTTCCTGACTGGAGAGCGACTCTCACTCTACAACCCGCTGCTCGGACGCCGCAGCGGCGACGACGCCGTCCTGTCGCCGGTGGTGCCCGAAGAGTGGTTGGCGGACGACGAGATCGCCGCCCGCCTCCACCGACAGGTCGGAGCGTTCGAGCTCGCTGCCTACGGCTACCGGGGCTTCTGGAAGAGCCCCCGGGGCGTGAGCCCGGCGGGAACGCTGATCTTTCCAGCCCTCTCGGTCTGGGGCGCCAGCCTGCGCGGCCCCATGTCCGGAGGCATCGCCAGCGCCGAGATCGCCTACTACGACAGCCGCGAGGACCGCGATGGAACCGAGCCCCGCCTGCCGAACAGCCAGTGGCGCACACTCCTCGGTTACGAGCGCGAGGTCGTACCCGAGCTCACGCTCGGGCTCCAGTACTACACCGAGATCACACAGGACTTCGGCGCCCTGCGGCGCGCCCTTCCCGCAGGCGCCACGGCCGGGGAACGCGTTCGCCACACGCTGACCGTTCGCCTCACCCGATCGGCGATGCAGCAGCGACTCACCCTCGGGGCGTTCAACTTCTGGAGCCCGAACCTCGACGACGGGCATCTGCGTCTCGAAGCCCGTTACGAGCTGTCCGATTCCTGGCTCCTCCAGGGCGGAGTGAACCTGTTCTACGGAGTGGAAGAGGACGGCTTTTTCGCACAGTTCGAGGACGATTCTCACGCCTACCTCGCGGTACGGCGTGCCTTTTGAGCTACCGGGTTAGAGTAGACGCAGGGATGAGTCAGGTCGACCGAGATCGGGAGCACCTGCGGCTGCTGGCCGCGTTCCACTACGTCGTCGCGGCTCTGGCGACGCTCTTCTCCCTCTTCCCGATCGTCCACCTGATACTCGGGATCCTGATGGTCCGGGGGCGGCTCGACGGAGACGATCCGCAGGCGGCAGTCGTCGGCTGGGTCTTCGTCCTGTTCTCCGCCGCCTGGATCGTGATCGGCCTCGCGATCGCCGTGTCGATCCTCCTCGCCGCCCGGTTCCTGCGCCGCCGCGATCACTACACCTTCTGCCTCGTGGTCGCCGGCGTCGAATGTATGCTGATGCCGTTCGGCACGGTGCTCGGCGTCTTCACCCTCATCGTCCTGCTGCGCGACTCGGTCCGCACCCAGTTCGGGGTGCCGGCCGACGAGACGAGCCGCGCCGCGGGCTTTTCCCGATCGACCGAACGAACCAAAGGAGACGACTGATGAAGAGCGAAGCCCATGGACAGAAGGCCCGCGCGAAGCTCGAGGAGTACCGTGCCAAGCTGGCCGTCGCCCGTGCCAAGGCGAAGGGGGCCTCGGCCGACGCGCGGATCGAGGCCGAGAGGCGTCTGGACGCGATCGAGGAACGGATCGATCGGGCCAAGGATCGCCTCGAAGAGCTCGGCGACGCGGCCGAAGAGCGCTGGGACGACCTCGAGGCTCGACTCGAGCGCACCTGGGACGAGATCTCCGAGGGGCTCGAGCGGGTGCTCGCACGCTTCCGCGGTGACGACTCGAGATCGGGATGAGCACCGTCGCCACGCTCCTCGCCGGCGCTCTCGCCCTCGCCACGCCGGCCCTGCGGCCGCAGGCGGTCTCGTTCCCGACCGCCGACGGCGGCACGATTCACGCCGATCTCTACGGCGAGGGCGAGGCCGCGGTCGTGCTGGTGCACGGCGCCCGCTTCGACAAGCAGAGCTGGCGTCCCCAGGCGCGCCGCATCGCCCGGGCCGGCTTCCGCGTCCTGGCGATCGATCTCAGGGGATACGGCGAGTCGACGGGTGGCACCGAGACCCGGGATCCCTACGCGGGGTATCCGCTCGACGTCCTGGGCGCGGTGCGCTACCTGCGCCGCAACGGCGCGACGACGGTCTCGGTGATCGGCGCCAGCCTCGGCGGCTGGGCGGCGGCGCGGGCCTCGGTCGAGTCGGAACGAGGCGAGATCGACCGGCTCGTCCTGCTCGCCCACTCGCCGATCGACGAGGCGGAGCGGATGATGGGTCGCAAGCTGTTCGTCGTCACCGAGAACGACCCTGGCCCCGCCGGAACGAAGCGCCTGCCGG
>JAWVZD010000124.1:0-6239 GCA_033722395.1 Thermoanaerobaculia bacterium
ACCGACCCCGGCCCCGGAACCGGCGGAGACCGCGACCACCGAGACAGCGAGCGTCGCCGAACCGAAGCCGACCGACCCGACGACGCCGCCGAGCGAAGCTCCGGAGGCGGCACCGGTCGAGCCGGCCGAGGCCGTCGATCCGGAGCCCGCGGCGCGACCGGCGACCCCTCCCGCCGCGCCGACAGCCGGCGATCCGCTGCCGGGCGACCCGATCCCGCCAGCCGACGAGGAGAGCGGGCCGCCGGAGGTCGAGGAGCTGCCGGTCGACCGGCCCTCTCGGGTGCCTCCAGCTCTCGAACGCCAGCCGGCCGAGCCCGAGGCCGAGGATCCGACCCCTCCCGCCGTCGAGAAAACACCCCGGGAAGAGGCCGAGCCTCCAGCCGCACCATCGATGGAGGCCGCGACCGAGGAAGACTCGACGAGCGCCCCAGACGCCGCCACTCCCGACGACCCGGCGACCGACATCCGTACCGCTCCCCCGCCGCCGGCACGCCCGGCCGAGGCGATCCCGGAGCCGACCGACGACGCCGGCATCGCCGCACGGCTACCCCGCTTCCTGCGCTCAGCCGCCGGGGGTACCTGCCCCGAATGCGAAGCCGGCGAATGGGCCGTCGCCGCTGAGCAGGAGGCCGCCCGGGCCGGTGAATCGCGCTCCGAGCAGCAGTGCTCCCAGGCGTTCGTCGAAGGCGCCGCCGCGGCTGCCCAGCTACTCGCCGATCGGTCGGCGCCCCGCCTCGAGTCGTACGTCGGTCCCTTGTTGACCGCCATGTGGCGGCTCCGACCGGAGGACCGCGCCGCGGCCGAGGATCTCTTGGGACCTCGCACCGACCCCTCGTCGCACTGCCAACTCGCCGGCGTAGTGCTACCCGACGGATCGGAGTTCAGCGGCTACGTCATCGAGGCATGGGACGTTCTCGGCGGGCGTAGCTGCCTAGCCGGATTCGACTGCGCCGTCGGTCAGTCTCGCTGGCTGGGCGAGCCGGAGGTCTTCGTGGGAGAGGAGCGAACGGTCGTCTACGGCATCTTCAAGAACCGCTCCACCCGGCGTGAGCGGCGAGCCCGGCTGACCGTCTACTTCCGACCGCCGAGCGACGACTGGACACCGTCGACCCGCTGAGGCGGAGGAGCTGGAGTTGAGAGATGATCCGCCTCGCCGCCGTCCGGACCCTGCTGCTGGAAGAGATCGCTACCCTGCCACCCGGCCGCGATCGGTCCGAGCCCGCCGACGAACGGTTGGGCCGCGCCCGCAACCGTGCCGCGCTGGTGGTGGCCCTCGACTGGGTCGCCATCCTGATCCTCTTCCTGTGGCGCCCGGAGGAGTCGTTTCTGATCCTGCAGGGCAGCGAGGAGGGTGTCTTCACGCTCGCCGTGCTGGTCGTCGCCACCCACGCCGGCTACCGCCTGGCGCAGATCCAGACCCTCGGCGCCGTCGATCGGGCGCTGGAGTCGCTTCCCGCCGATCCGTCGAGCGAGGAGCCACCGCCCGGGACGGTCTGAGCCCTCGGTCCTGACCCTTCGGTCCGGCTGGCGTCGGCCTCAGCCGAGCCCGCCCAGCTCGGCGGAGAGGATGGCGCTGCAGTGAGTACAGATGATGACTCGACCGCGCCTCGGTAGTGCCGAGGTGAAGTTGATCTTGGTACGCAGGAGCCGCACCACGGCGACTTTGTCGATCCACGACTTGCAGCTGGCGCACTGCACCGGAAACTCCAACGTGTACTCTGCCTCGGCCTCGACTCTGGCCCGGTCGTCGCTCATGCTCGCTCCTCGTCCTCGGTTGCGGAACCCGCTCCCGCCGTCGTCGCTCTCGATCACGGCACCGGCGTCGTCTGAGTATGCCACTCCGGTCGCGGCGCTCCCAAGGCCTGCCCTGGGAGCCGCCCGACCCGGCGGCTCCGGCGAGCTACAATATCGTTCGACCCGGAGGATGCCGTGAACCGACTCGACGACTATCAGCTCGCCGACGACTCGCAACCGCAGAGCTTCGACACCGGACTGGTGAAGCCACCGAAGCGACGTCCGCCGTGGCCGTGGATCGGCCTGGTTCTCGTGGTCGTCCTGGCAGCCGGAGCCGCATTCTGGTGGTTTCGCTCTCGTCCCGAGCCGCAACCCGAGGCACCGGTGGCGGCGGAGCCGGCTCCCGCCGCGGAGCCCGAGGAACCGCAGGAGCCGCCGCTCGAGCTACCGACCCTCGACGCCAGCGACGCATTCCTGCGCCAGATGGTCGAGACGCTCTCGTCGCATCCCCGCCTAGCCTCCTGGCTGGCCACCGACAACTTGATACGCCGCTTCACCGCCTCGGTGGTGAATCTCTCCGAGGGGCTCAGCCCTCGAACCCATCTCGAGCACATGGTGCCGGCCGAGCCCTTCACCGTGCGACGCCGGGACGGTGAGATCGTTCCGACCCAGAAGTCGTTCGCCCGCGACGACACCCTGACCGAGGTGATCACCGCCCTCGACAGCGAGGGCACGGTGCGCACCTATCGCCGGCTCGAGCCGCTCTTCGACGAGGCCTTCGCCGATCTCGGCTACCCGGGGCGAGAGTTCGACAAGGTGCTCGTCGATGCCCTGGACCACCTGCTGGCGACACCGGTGCCGCCGGAGCCGCCCCGACTGGTCGAGGACATCGACGTCTACGTCTACGCCGACCCGGAGCTCGAAAACCTCACGATGGCCCAACGCCATCTCCTCCGTACCGGGCCGGAGAACGCTCGACGTATCCAGGCGAAGCTCGCCGAGATCCGTCGCCAGCTCCTCGCGACGGCGTCGTCCTGACGATGGACACGACGGTCGTCGACTCGCTTCTGCAGTATCTACCGGAGCAGCCCTGGGTGCGGAACCTCGCGCTGCTCTTGGCCTTCCTCGTCCTCGCCAAGCTCGTCGACTGGATCGGCAGCCGACTGCTCGCCCGTTGGACGAAGCACACCTCCACCGACGTCGACGACGAGCTGGTGGCGGCGCTTCACCGACCTCTGTTTGTCAGCGTCCTGCTCCTCGGCCTGTGGTTGGTGCTGCACCGCGTAGAGCTCGAGGAGCTCTACCTCACCCTCCACGAGAGGCTCATCAAGTCGATCGCCATCGTCGTTTGGGCGGTCTTCGCCTGGAAGGCGTCGCGCATCCTGCTGACCGCCTTCTCGCGCCTCGAGGGGCGGCATCCGCTGATCCAGCCGCGCACCGTACCGCTGCTCGACAACACCTTGAAGGTCCTCGTCGCCGGCGGCGTGGTCTACTTCTTCTTCCTGACCTGGGGGATCAACGTCGCCGCCTGGATGGCCGGAGCCGGTATCGTCGGCATCGCGGTCGGCTTCGCCGCCAAGGACACGCTGGCGAACCTCTTCGCCGGCATCTCGCTCATCGTCGACGCGCCCTACAAGACCGGCGACTTCATCGTCCTCGACGACGGCCAACGAGGCATGGTGACCAAGATCGGGCTGCGCTCGACCCGGATCCTGACGCGCGACGATATCGAGATCACCATCCCCAACTCGTTGATCGCCAACCAGCGGGTGGTGAACGAGAGCGGCGGTCCGTGGCCGAAAGAGCGCCTCCGCATCGACGTCGGCGTCGCCTACGGCTCCGACGTCGACCAGGTGCGGCGACTGCTACTGGAGATCGCCGCCGAGCACGAGCAGGTGGTGCGGGATCCGGAACCACGGGTCCGCTTCCGCCGGCTGGGCGACTCCGCCCTCGAGCTCCAACTGCTCTGCTGGGTCGACGAGCCGGTACTGCGTGGCCGGGTGATCGACGCGCTGCTGACGCGGATATACCAGCGCTTCCAGCAGGAGGGGGTCGTCGTCCCGTTCCCGCAGCGCGATCTCCACGTCAAGGAGCTGCCGGACCGCACGGTGTGAGAGCTGCTAAGCCGATTCGAGGTAACGCGAGTAGGTTCGTTGGTCGATGTTGGTGCCGCACACCACGATCCCGATGCGTTTGTCGACCACGCGATCGTGGAGAGGGCCCACCATGGCCGCCGTGGCCGCGGCACCCGCCGGCTCCACCGCCAGCTTGGCGTCGCGGAATATCAGCCCGATCGCCCGGACCATCTCCTCGTCGTCGACCAGGCAGAGATCGTCGACGAAGCGCGAACAGAGGCCGAAGCTGATCGGAGCGGCGTGCGGCGCCGCCAGGCTGTCGGCGATCGTGCTCACCTCGTCGATCGCCACCGGCTCGCCGGCGGCGAAACTGCGGTGCATGGTATCGGCCCCCTTCGGCTCGACACCGTAGACGCGGCAGCGCGGTTGGCCCAGCTTGATCGCCGTCGCCACGCCGGCGCACAGCCCGCCGCCGCCGATCGGCACGATCACCGCGTCGAGATCGGGTACCTGTCGCGCGAGCTCCCACCCCACGGTGGCCGTCCCGAGGATCGTCCGTTCGCCCTCGAACGGATGGACGAAGGTGCGCCCCTCCTCCCGCTCGATCCGACGGACCGCCTCGAACGCCCGATGGACGTCCGCCACCAGGACGACCTCGGCCCCATAGGCCCGGCAGCCCTCGACGCGGGCGGCGTTCGCCGACTCCGGCATGACCACCTTGGCCGTCGTGCCGAGCGCCCGCGCCGCGTAGCCGACCGCCATGGCGTGGTTGCCGGCGCTGACCGCCGTCACGCCGCGTCGGAGCTCGTCGGGACCGAGAGCCTGGATATTGAGCAGCGCGCCGCGCGGCTTGAAGGTGCCGGCGTGCTGGAACAGCTCCAACTTGAGGAAGATGTCGGTACGAGGAGTGGTGCGCTCCAAGACCTCGCGTCCACGCCAACGCCAGACCGGCGTTTCGACGACGAGATCTCCGAGCCTCTCTCGTGCGGCGGCGATCTCTTCCAGGGTGGGAACGCGGATCTCGGGCTGCGCCACGTCGACGAGTCTAGCAGCCGGTCGATCCGGCATCCGCGGCGATCCGAGACGCGAACCTACAGCCGAACACGGTATCCTCCCGGCACCGAGCCACGTCGATCCCGTCCCGCGATGACCTCGACTCTCGCCTTCCATGGAGCTGCGCGCACCGTCACGGGCTCGAAGTATCTCCTCGAGACGGCGGGCGAACGCACGCTGATCGACGCCGGTCTCTTCCAGGGCCTCAAGGAGCTCAGGCTCCTGAACTGGGAGGATCCGCCGTTCCAGCCGCAGCGGCTCGATCGCATCCTGCTCACCCATACGCACATCGATCACATCGGATTTCTACCCCGGCTCGTCCGCCGCGGCTTCGACGGGCCGGTGCTGACGACCCGCGCCACGGTCGACCTGGCACGCCTCCTGTTGCTCGACTCGGCCCGCCTGCAGGAGGAGGACGCCGCCTACGCCAACCGCAAGGGCTTCAGCCGCCATCGTCCCGCCGAGCCGCTCTACACCGAGCGGGACGCCGAAGCCGCCCTGCGTCTCCTCGAGGTGGTCGACTACGATCGCTGGATCGAGGTCGGCGCCGGCCTCCACGCCCGCTTCCAGAATGCCGGCCATATCCTCGGCTCGGCCTCGATCGAGATGCGCCTCCCGACCGGTTCCGCCGAGCGCCGGCTGGTCTTCAGCGGCGACATCGGCCGCTACGGCTCGCCGCTCCATCCCGATCCCGAGCCGCTGCCCGACTGCGACGTTCTGATCGTGGAGTCGACTTACGGCGATCGGGATCACGACACCACGCCGGTCGACGAGCAGATGCGACTGGCGGTCCATCCGACCCTGGAGAGCGGCGGCACGGTGCTCGTCCCTGCCTTCGCCGTCGGGCGGACGCAACAGGTGGTGCTGGTCTTGCGCGAGCTGATGAACGGCGGCCGCCTCCCGACCGTCCCGATCCACATCGACAGTCCGATGGCGGTCGATGCGACGCGCATCTACTCGCGCCACCTCGACGCCGAGCACGTCGACGCCGAGATCTTCGCCGACGGCCGCGAGCGCCTCTTCCCGCACGATGTCCAGCTGCACTCTTCGGTCGACGACTCGAAGCGCTTGAACGATCTCGACGGACCGCGGATCATCGTCTCGGCGAGCGGTATGCTGTCGGGCGGACGTGTCCTGCACCATCTGGTCCGCCTTCTACCCCGCCGCGGCAATCTCGTGCTGATGGCGGGCTTCCAGGCGGCCGGCACGCGCGGCCGCAAGCTGCTCGAGGGCCGCCGTACGCTCCGCGTCCACGGCGCCGACATCCCGGTGCGCGCCGAGTGCGTGGCGCTGCACGGACTTTCGGCGCACGGCGATCGCGGCGAGCTCGAACGCTGGATGACGGCGGCGGGAGCGCGACCGAACACCGTCTATGTG
>JAWVZD010000125.1:0-6234 GCA_033722395.1 Thermoanaerobaculia bacterium
GGTTAAGCCCCAAACCCCGCTCCCGCTGGCCCAACCGCCGCCCGCGGCCGGCCGCGGTCACCGTCCCGCGCCCGCCCGACGGCTCGTCGCACAGCAGGACGGCCGGATCGAGCGCCATCGCGCGGGCGAAGGCGGCGCGCTTGCGCATGCCACCCGAAAGCTCCGCGGGGCGTCGATCGACCGCCGGCTCGAGACCGACCAAAGCCAGCTTGATCCGCACCACGATCTGCCGCGTCGACTCCGGCAGACCGGTGAACTCCGCCAGTGGTAAATCGACGTTCTGGCCGACGGTGAGCGAGCCGAACAGAGCGCCGCTCTGGAAGGCTACTCCGACGCGCTGCCGAAGACGCCTGAGCTCCTCCGGTGCGGCGGAATAGACATCGGTGCCGAGCATCGACACCGATCCCCGGGTCGGTCGTTGAAGCCCCAGGATGGCACGCAGCAGCGTCGACTTGCCGCTGCCGCTACCACCCAGAATGACCAGCGACTCGCCCCGCTCGACGGTCAGGTCGATGCCGCGCAGTACCTCGAAGTCGCCATAGGAGTGGTGAAGATTCCGCACCTCGATCGCCGGCTCGCTCGTCACCGTCGCGCCCCTCACTTCTGCAGATAGAGGAGCGCCGTGACCAGCAGATCGGCGACGATGATGAGCACGATCGAGCGCACCACCGCCGTGGTGGTCGATCGCCCGACGCCCTCGGCCCCGCCCTCGGTGCCCAGACCTTGCTGGCAGCCGACGAGCCCGATGATGCCACCGAAAGCGAACGCCTTGAGCACGCCGCCCCACAGATCCTGCAGTTCGAGGATGGCGATCGAGTCGTCCAGGTAGCCGATCGGGCTCTGATCGAGGACGAAGACGCCGATGGCGCAGCCGGAGAGGATACCGATGGCGTCGGCGAACAGTGTCAGGCAGGGCACCGCCACCAGCAGCCCGATCAGACGCGGCACCACCAGGTAACTGGTCGGATCGATGCCCATAACGGTCAAGGCATCGATCTCCTCCGAGACCTTCATCGTGCCGAGCTCGGCGGAGATCGCCGAGCCGACGCGACCGGCCACCAGGATCGCCGTCATCAACGGCCCCAGCTCCCGCGTCACCGACACCGCCACCAGATCGGCAACCAGGTTCTGAGCGCCGAGCTGGCGCAGCTGATAGGCCGACTGGAGCGCCAGGATCATCCCCACCAGAGCGGCGATCAGCGCCACGAGGGGAAGGGACGCGTTGCCCGCACGCAGCACCTGGTCGACCGTCTGACGCAACCGGAATCGCTCGCCGCGGAACGGCCCGGTGGCGGTCTGGACGACCGCCGCCACCGCCAGACGCCAGAGCTGGCCGACCTGAGCGATCTGCTCGACGACCGCCAGGCGGGAGCGTTCGAGCGCTTCGGCAACCATCGATCCCGCCTCGCCCTCTAGCCGGCCACGGCCGAGGTGAAATCCTCCCACGAGTCGAAGCAGCAGGTGAGGGCCTCCTCGAGACCCGCTAGGCGGAAGACCTCTCGCACCGAGCGACTCGGATTGAGCAGGAAGATGGTGGTCTCGGACGCCTGCGTCGCCATGAGGCCCTCGACCAGCACGGCCATGGCCGAGGTGTCGATGCGCGTCACCGCATCGAGCTCGACCACCAGATTCTTGCCGTCCGCCGCCTCGATGGACTCGAACAGCGCCTCGCGTAGCTGCGGTGCCTGCTCGAAGGTCGCCCGGCCGCCGAGCCGCAGCACCGCGGTAGCCGGTCGCGCCTCGGCGACGAACTCGATGTCCAGGGACATGCTCCGCGGCAGTCTAGCATCGGCCTCGCGGCAGCGACGACTCCCCCACCGAGCGACCGAGGCGAGAGGGAGGCTACAATCCGTCCATGACCTTCGAGATCGGCTTTCTCTTCGCCCTGCTGGTGGCGATGGTCTTTCTCTTCCTGACCGAGAAACTGCCGGTCGACCTCACCGCGTTTCTCGGCCTCGTCATCCTGATCTTCGGCGGCTACCTGACGCCGGCCGAGGCGTTCACCGGCTTCTCCTCGCCGGCGGTCATCACCATGCTGTCCGTCTTCATCGTCGGCGCCGCGCTGCTGGAAACGGGTGTCGCGGACCTCGTCGGTGGCAGGATCCATCGCATCGTCGGCAGCAGCGAAACGCGGCTGATCGTCGTGCTGATGCTCGTGGCGGGCGTGCTGTCGGCCTTCATGAACAACATCGCCGCCACCGCCGTCCTGATGCCCGCCGTCGCGGCGATCGCCGCCCGTGCCGGCCTGGCGCCGTCGCGCCTCTTCATGCCGCTGGCCTTCGGTGCCATCCTGGGCGGAACCACCACTCTGGTGGGAACACCGCCCAACATCCTCGCCGCCCAGATGTTGCAGGAGCGCGAGCTCGAGCCGTTCACCCTGTTCGACTTCACGCCGATCGGCCTGATGCTGCTCGCTGTCGGTACGGTGTTCATGCTGACCCTGGGCCGCAAGCTCCTACCGCGCGAGCAGCACCGCGGAGCCGAGCCGACCGAGGGCCGCGACCTGGCCCAGGTCTACCAGCTCCAGGAGCGCTCCTTCTCGATCCGCATTCCCGACTCGTCCAGGCTCGACGGGCTGACCATCGCCGAGACCCGTCTCGGCTCGACCCTGGGGGTCAAGGTGGTCGGCATCCTGCGGCGGGGCAAGAAGCGACTGGCACCGCAAGCCGACACCGTGCTCAAGTCCGGCGACGTCCTCTTCGTCGACGGCAACCCGGACGACCTGCGTGAGCTGCTGCGCATGGATCTCCAGGTACGCGAGACGGGCCCGGCGGAGATTCCCCGGCCGATCGGCGAGGTCGACGGCGTGCGCGCCCGCCTCACCGCGAGCTCGGCGCTCGCCGGCGGCACCTTACGCGGCCTCGAGTTCCGCGAGCGCTACGGACTCGTGGTCATCGGCATCCGGCGCGACGACCGGCTCTTCCGCGAGCACCTCGGCGAGATCGCTCTCAGCCCCGGCGACGAGCTCTACGCTCTGGGCGAGAAGCCGCACATCGAGGCGCTCGCCGAGCTGGAAGAGATCGAGATCCTCGCTAGCGGCCTGCGAGCCCTGCAGGATCTCGAGGATCAGCTCTATCTGCTGCAGATCCCGCCCGATTCTCCCCTGGTCGGTTCCTCCGTGGCGACGAGCCGTCTCGGCGAGCTAGCCGGCATCACCGTCGCCGGCGTGATCCGTGAGGACGAGACGCGGCTGGCGGTGGCCGCCGACGAGATCCTCCGCGCCGGCGACCAGCTGCTGATCGCCACCAAGCCCGAGCGCCTGACGACGCTCGAGGAGTTCGGCGAGGTCGAGGTCGACACCGAGGGCGGCGACGCGCCGCTCGAGACCGACGAGGTCGGCATGGTCGAGGTGGCGATCGCGCCGCGCTCGAGCGTCGTCGGTCGCACCCTCGCCGAGCTCGACTTCACCGACCGTTACGGGTTGGTCGCGCTGGCACTGTGGCGGGCCGGCAAACCGGTCCACACCGACCTGGCCGGCATCCCGCTCGAGTTCGGGGACGCCCTGCTGCTCCACGGGCCACGCGACAAGATCGAGCGATTGGCCTCCGATCCCGACTTCGTCGTGCTGTCGGGTGCAGCGCGGGCGACGCGACGCACCGGCAAGGCGAAGTGGGCCTTCCTCTGTCTCGGCGTGATGATCGCGCTGGTCGTCTCCGGCTATCAACCGATTCACGTCGCCGCCTTCACCGCTGCTTCGCTCGTCGTCCTGAGCGGTGCTCTGACCATGAAGGAGGCCTACCGTGCCATCGAGTGGAAGGCGATCTTCCTGGTCGCGGCCGTGCTGCCGGTCGGGATGGCGATGGAGCGCACCGGCGCCGCGCTGCTGCTGGCCGACACGGTCGCGAGCGTGGCCGGTCCGGCGGGCGACTACGCCACCCTGGCCGCACTCGTCCTGCTGGCGAGCCTTCTCAGTCAGGGGCTCGACGGTGCTCCGGCGGTGGTACTGCTCGCTCCGGTGGTCCTGCAGACGGCCGAGGGGCTCGGTATCAGCCCTTACCCACTGATGATGGGGGTCAGCCTAGCGGCCTCGGCGGCGTTCATGACACCGTTCAGCCACAAGGCGAACCTTCTGGTCATGGGTGCCGGCGGCTACCGCTCGCTCGACTATCTCAAGGTCGGGACACCCCTGACGGTGGTGCTACTGGCCCTCATGGTCTGGATGATCCCGCTGTTCTTTCCCTTCTGAGAACGGTGGATCCCCTTCTCGGCGACACGCGGGCCTTCCGAGACGAGACCCGATCGGCAAGAGGACCGACCTGTATCCCGACGAGGTCGATGCCTCTGTGCTAGATTGAGCCCGCCGACAGGAGCGTTCCTGCCCTTCTTCCCCCTCGCCAGGACTCGAGCGCGACACGCACGCGGGAGTCGAACCTCCCGGCGGTCGGCGACCCCACCCGGGTCGCGCCACAGACGACGTACCGCTCCGACCATAGAGGGCTGAGGAGATGCCGTGCCGAACCGAGACACCGAAGTTTCGATCATGTACACGCTGAAGCTGACCGACGGCACCGAGGTAGCCGGCAACCTCGAGGCCGGACCCTACCTCTATACCCCGGGTCAGGACGAGCTCATTCCGGAGCTCGAAGAGGTGCTCCGCGGGTCGAGCATCGGGGAGAAGCGACAGCTACGCCTCGACCACGGGCCGGGCGATCGCCTGAGCAGCGGTATCGCCAGGCTCGCGATGCTCCTCGGTCACCCCGGCGAGAGCCTGGTGTTCGACGTCCAAGTCGTCGAGATCGCCCCTCGACGCGAGCTCGAAGCGAAAGCGGTCGAGCCGGTTCCCGGTCTCGGCGTCAGCACCCGCAGCGACTCCCGGTAACCGGCCTTCGGTAACCACCGTCGACGGCCGTGGGTTCGGCCGCAGGCTGCGAAGTCGATCAGCCCTCGTCGCCGGGCGCGAGAAACTCGAACCCGTGGTCGCGCAAATAGAGGTAGAGAATCCCCATCGCGTCGACGGGCTGCTCCGTCGGGTTGTCGTAGATCGTCACGAGCTCGTAGCTGCCGTGGCGCGACAGCGGTACGCCGGCGCGGCTGGAGAAGCTCTCCATGGCGGCGATGCCGAGGCGGTCGGTGTACGGATGGGCACGCAGCCGGAAGACGGTCTCTCCGGTGGAGACGTCCTCGAGCGTGATCGATTCGCCGTACGGGTGCAGATGGGCCGTCACGTAGTGCACGGTGGTGTCGAACGGTAGCTCGAGCTGACCGCCGACCGGCGTGCGGTACTCGTGCCGGCCGGGCGGCACCATCCAGTGCATGCCGTAGCGAGTGCCGTCCTCGTCCCACTCCAGGGTCGAGTGCTGCATCGCACTCGGGGCGGCGGCGACTTTCGCCCCATCGTGTCCACCCGCCGCGTGCTCCGCACCGCCATGGCCGCCGTCCTGATGCGCCATCAGCGTCGCGTCGGTCTCGACGGCATTGTAGAGCCGTCGCTTGAAGAGCGGCACCAGAGGCCGGTCGAGATCGTCCTGGCGCCGGTACTCGAGCTCGGTGCGGACCTTGAGTCTGAGCGGCAGGTCGTCGGAGTTCTTGTTGATCACCATGGTGAAGAACTGCAGCGGTTCTCCGGCCACCATCGGCACCCCGAACCCCGCCGGCAGCTCGAGCTCGTTCTGACCCTGGATCAGGGTCATCACCCGCGAGTCGGCGCTACGGGTGGCGCGGAAGCGGCTGGTGCGGCGCTCGAGCTGGTCTGGCGAGCCCCAGGAGAGGTTGCTGTGGCAGAGGAACTCCTGCGACATCTCGGCGTCGCTCACGGCGTCGATGGCACGATTGCGAATCCCCGTCAGCCAGACGAGCTCGTCGGGCCCGACGTCGCTTAGCTCGACCGGCTCTACCCCCGAAGGCCCGTCCATCGAATCGATCTTGCGTCCGATGACGAACTCCTCGGACTCGAAGACGAGGTGTCGGGCGGCAACCTCGTGTCGGGACTCGAAACTCTCAGCGACGTTCGAAGTTCTCTCCGGCCCAGCGCCACAAGCGGCGGCGAGGAAGGGTACAGAGAGGAGGCAGAGAGAACGCCTCACGGTGACGAACGGCGGCTTCGGCATGACGGTCGGAGACTCTATCTCAGACGACGAAGCGAGGCAGTGACGCGCCCCGCCGGCACCGGCACCGGGCCGTTCCGCGGCCCCTCCCAGCTCGTGGCCTCGGGACGAGAAGAACGGGCTGGCGGTGGATCCACCGCCCGCCCGGTACTGCCTAGAAAAACGTCGCCGTAGATGCTCGAGAAGGTGA
>JAWVZD010000126.1:0-6225 GCA_033722395.1 Thermoanaerobaculia bacterium
ACGGCGTCTTCGCTACCCGCCGCTCGACCGCCCGGATCGTCTTTTTTTCGCCACAGCCCACTGCGGCTCGCGGCGCGCGCAGGTAGACTGCCCCGACGGCTCGTCCGGCCGTCGACCGCGATGCGACCGACCGTGCGGCGCCGAACGATCGCCCTCACCCTCGCCTGGAGCGCGGTGGCCCTCCCGGCCGCCGCCCACGAATCACAGCCCGGGCTGCTGTCGATCGACCAGCTGGCCGAAGCGCGCTACCAGATCAGTTGGCGCGCTCCGATCTACTACGGCCAGCCGCATCCCGCGCGGCTCGAGCTACCCGAGGCATGGCGTCCGGTGAGCCAGCCGACCGTACGCCGTCTGGCCGATTCGGAGCTCCATCGGCTGATCGTCGAGATCGACGGCGGCTCGATCCACGGCTCGATCGTGCGCTTTCCCGGACTGGAGGCGACGATCACCGACGTCTTCGTCCGCGTCAGCCGGCTCGACGGCACGGAGTCGACCTACCTGATCCGCCCGACCCGCCCGTTGGCGGTGCTACGAGGCGAGCGAGCCTGGTACGTGTCGGCGGTCGATTACGTGTTCCTCGGCTTCCAGCACATTCTGATGGGGGTCGATCACCTGCTGTTCGTCCTCGGGCTGGTGGTCATCGTCGACTCGCGGCGCAAGCTGATCGTCACGATCACCTCGTTCACCGTGGCCCACAGTGTGACTCTGGCGGTGGCCACCCTCGGCTACGCGCGGGCTCCGAGCGAGCCCCTGAATGCGGCCATCGCTCTGTCGATCCTCTTTCTGGGACCGGAGATCGTGCGGCGCTGGCGCGGCCGGACGAGCCTCACCATCAGGCGGCCCTGGGTGGTGGCGTTCGTCTTCGGTCTGCTGCACGGTTTCGGCTTCGCCAGTGGCCTATCGACGGCCGGCCTGCCCGAGGCCGAGATCCCGCTGGCGCTCCTGACCTTCAACGTCGGGGTCGAGCTCGGTCAGGTCGCTTTCGTCCTCCTGATCGTAGCGGTCGAGCGCTCGGTGCGAGCGCTGCGCTTCGATCCGCCCGCCTGGGTCGAGTACGCTCCCGGCTACCTGGTGGGGTCGCTGGGAGCCTTCTGGACGATCGAGCGCACCTGGAGAGTGCTCGCCGGGTGAAGCGATGTGGGCGACGAGGAGACCGGTGAGGTGGGGGCGAGATCGGCTCGGTGGCCGTGGCGGCGCGGTGCTTGCCCTGCTCGGCTCGTCGGTGCTGCCCGCGCCGGTGCTGGCGCACGTCGGTCCCGGTGAGGTTGGCGGTTTCCTGACCGGTCTCGGTCATCCGGTGTCGGGTCTCGACCACGTCCTGGCGATGGTAGCGGTCGGAGTGTGGGGAGCGCAGCTCTCTGCGCCGGCGATCTGGATGCTGCCGGTGGCCTTTCCGATGACGATGGCGGTCGGTGGTCTGCTCGCGTTGCTCGGACTGCCGTTGCCGGCGGTCGAGGTCGGTATCGCGCTGTCGGCTGTCGCTCTGGGCGGGCTGGTCCTGGGGCGCGTGCGGCCGCCGCTGGCGCTGGCGCTCGCCATCGTCGGTGCCTTCGCGCTGTTCCACGGTCATGCGCACGGCACCGAGCTGCCGGCGGGGGAGAGCGCGGTGCTCTACAGTCTCGGCTTCGTCATCTCGACCGGCCTGCTCCACGCCGGAGGCATCGCCATCGGTCTGGTCGAGCGCTGGCCGGTGGGGCACGTCTTGCTGCGCCTGGCGGGTCTGGTGGTCCTCCTCGGTGGCCTCTACTTCCTGCTACGGGCGGTGGGATGAGCCGGCGGCGCGAGGCGTGCCTCGACCGCCGGCTGAGGATCTTCGGCTCGCTGGCGCTACTCGCTCTGGTTCCGGCGGCTGCACGTGCTCATTTGGCCAGTAGCGGCATGGGCCCTTTCTACGACGGTGTTCTCCACCTGCTGATCTCCCCGCTCGAACTTCTGGGATTGGCGACGCTCACCCTCTTGGCGGGTCTTTGCGGTCGCCGTGCCGGCAGGTTGGCCGTCCTCGCTCTGCCGGCCGCCTGGCTCGTCGGCGGCCTCGTCGGTCTCGCCCTGGCGGTCGAGATCTCGCTTCCTTGGTGGAGCGCGCTGTCGCTGGTCGTTCTGGGTGGGTTGGTGGCGCTCGACGTAGATCTTGCCCCGGGGATCGTCGGCTGTCTGGCAGCCGCCTACGGCGCCGTCGCGGGCCTGCTCGACGGCGCGGCGCTCGAGTCGGCGGGCGAGGGCTGGGTGGCGCTCCTGGGCAGTTCCGTCGCGGTGTCCCTGATCGTGCTGTTGCTGCTGGCCGCGGTCGTGTCGCTCGCCGCGGCGTGGATGCGGATCGCCGTCCGGGTGGCCGGGAGTTGGATGGCGGCCCTGGGCCTGCTGATGCTGGGTTGGCTGATGCGCGGCGACGGCTAGTCGGCACCTGGCGATCCCACCCGATCGGGGGTGGTGACGGCCGTTCGAGCATCAGAAACTCGGGGCATCGGAGGTGCCCGATGAAGAGCAGGGTGATTTTCGCGTCGTTGCCGATCGTGTTCTTCGGCGCAGCCGTCGGAGCGGTCGAGCGTTACGACCTCGAGGTAGGCCGTTCCCAGCTGGTGTTCTCCGTTCCCTATGTCCACGGTGTCCTGGGCGAGGCGGTCGGCGAATTCGCGGATCTCGAAGGGCGCGTCGTCTACGACCCCGCCGACCCGACCCGATCGGAGGTCTTGGTGCGAGTTCGCACAGCCAGCGTCGAGACCCAGTTCGAGTCCCGTGACGTCGATCTGAGGAGCGAGCGCTTCCTCGACTCGGGACGGTATCCGGAGGCGGTGTTTCGCTCGCAGCGGATCGAGAGGAGCGACGGCGGCTTCCGCGCCCACGGTGTGCTCGAGCTGCGTGGGCAGACCCGTCCGGTGAGCATCCGTTTCGAGGTCCAGGAGCTGGCCGGTGAGGGTGGTGGGCGTCTGTGGGTGACGGGCTCGACTCGACTCGATCGACGCGAGTTCGGCATCCAGGGTCCGGGACTGGCCGGTGACTTCGTCATCGGTGACTCGGTGAGCCTGCGGTTCAACCTGATGCTGCTGCCGGCAGCCTCCTGATCGGCGGCAGGCTCGTCCGCCGGCCGAGTCTCGACGGTGTGATGGCCGTGCTCCGAGAGGGGCGCGGCGACGAGTTCGATCCGGTTCTTCTCGACGCCTTCGAACCGATCGCCGCCGAGATCGACGCGACGTACTATGATCTGCCGGCCGACGAGCTCGAGACCGAGCTCGATCGGCTGATGGACCGCTATTTCTCCGGCGGCTTGGACGCTCTGCAGGTCGGCTAGAGGCCTCCCACCGCAGGCAATCTCTCAGACGGACCGAGCCGACTCGATGCTGAGATACAATCTCCTTCTTCCCATGACCTTCCAGCATCAGCCAGGTTCCCGCACCGGTACTCTCCGCCTCGCGGTCGCTTTTTCCGTGGAGCGAGTCGAGGGATCGCGGCAGCGACGAGGAGTAAGCCGGTGATCGGTCAGACGCTGTCCCACTACAAGATCGTGGAAAAGCTCGGCGAGGGCGGCATGGGGGCTGTCTACCTGGCCGAGGACGGCCGGCTCGGGCGACAGGTGGCGCTCAAGATCCTGCCGGCCGAGATGGCGGACGACCCGGAGCGGCTGGAGCGCTTCGAGCGCGAAGCGAAGGTGGTGGCGGCGCTCAACCATCCGAACATCGTCACCATCCACTCGGTCGAGGAGGCCGACGGCGTGCGCTTCCTCACCATGGAGCGGGTCGAAGGGGTGTCTTTGGAGGAGAAGGTCGTGCCGGGAGGTCTCGGGCTCGACGACTTCCTCGGCATCGCCAAACCGCTGGTCGAGGCGGTCTGCGCCGCCCACGAGCGCGGCATAACGCACCGCGACCTGAAGCCCGCCAACGTCATGGTGGGCGACGACGGCCGGGTCAAGGTGCTCGATTTCGGACTCGCCAAGTTGCAGGAGGATCGGCGGGCCGCCGAGGTCACGGAGCTCTCGACCCAAGGTCTCACCCGGGACGGCGTGGTGCTCGGCACGGTGCCGTACATGTCGCCGGAGCAGGTGCAGGGACGGGCCGCCGATCACCGTTCGGACATCTTCTCGATCGGTATCATCTTCTACCAACTGTTGACCGGCCAGCGCCCCTTCCGGGGCGAGACCTCGGCCGACGTCATCTCGTCGATCCTGCGCGATCAGCCGGGCTCGGTGACCTCGCTGAACGCTCATCTGCCGAACCACATCGGACGGATCGTGCGCCGCTGCCTCGAGAAGGACCCCAACGGGCGGTATCAGACCGCCCGCGATCTGCTCAACGAGCTCGAGGAGCTGCGGCGAGAGGCGGCGGCTTCCGAGCAGCCGGCGGGCAGCTCGATCGCCGTGCTGCCGTTCACCAACATGAGCTCCGATCCCGAGCAGGAGTACTTCTGCGAAGGGATCGCCGAGGAGCTCATCAACGGCCTGGGCCGCATCAAGAACTTGCGGGTGGCGTCGCGCACCGCCGCCTTCCAGTTCAAGGGCCGCGGCTTCGACATCCGCGAGGTGGGGGAGAAGCTGAACGTCGGCACCCTGCTCGAGGGGAGCGTCAGGAAGGCCGGCAATCGGCTCCGCATCACCGCCCAGCTGGTCAACGTCGCGGACGGCTACCGCCTCTGGTCCGAGCGCTACGACCGCACCATGGAGGACATCTTCGCCATCCAGGACGAGATCGCCGAGTCGATCGTCAAAGCGCTCGAGATGACTCTGTCGCCCAAGGAGCGCCGTGCGATTCAGAACGTCGCGACTCGCGATGTCGGCGCCTACGACTACTATCTCCGCGGCCGCAAGTTCTTCTACGGCTTCGATCGCAAGAACTTCGACTTCGCCCGCCGCATGTACACCAAGGCGATCGAGCTCGACCCGAACTACGCTCTGGCCTATGCGGGGATCGCCGACTGCTGCTCGTTCCTGTGCATGTACGCACTGGGCAAGGCGGAGGACCGCGAGAAAGCCGACGAGGCGAGCCGCAAGGCGCTCGAGCTCGATCCGGATCTGGCCGAGGCGCACGCCTCGCGTGGCCTGGCGCTGTCGCTCAACAAGAAGTACGACGAGGCCGAGGTCGAGTTCGAGAAGGCGATCGAGCTCAACTCGAAGCTCTACGAGGCCTACTACTTCTACGCTCGCGTCTGCGTAGCGCAAGGCAAGTTCGAGAAGGCGGCCGAGTTGTACGAAAAGGCGATCGAGGTGCGTCCCGAGGACTACCAAGCGCCGCTCCTGCTGCCGCAAGTTCTGGTGCGTCTGGAACGGGACGAGGAGGAGATCTCGGAGGCTCACCGGCGTGCCGTCGCTGTGACCCAGCGACATCTCGATCTCAATCCGGGGGACGTTCGTGCCCTCGTCCTCGGGGCGAGCTCGCTGATGGCGCTCGAGCAGCGCGACAAGGCCCTCGCGTGGCTCGATCAGGCTCTCTCGCTGGCTCCCGAGGAGCCCCACCTGCTGTACAACGTCGCCTGCGTCTACGCCTCGGCGGGCGAAGAGGAGCGTGCCCTCGAGACCCTCGAGCGCTCCGTTCGCCTCGGCTACGCCCACAAGTCGTGGATCGAGAACGACAGCGATCTCGACTCGATCCGCGACCACCTGCGCTTCCGGCAGATCGTGTCGATGATCGACGAGCGCGAGTGACGCGGGCCGGGGTAGATCGGTGATCGGCCGGACGCTCTCCCACTACAAGATCCTCGACAAGCTCGGCGAGGGCGGCATGGGCGCCGTCTTCCTGGCCGAGGACATCAACCTCGACCGCAAGGTGGCGTTGAAGATCCTGCCGGCCGAGATGGCGGACGACCCCGAGCGCCTCGAGCGCTTCGAGCGCGAGGCCAAGGTGGTCGCCTCGCTCAACCACCCGAACATCGTCACCATCCACTCGGTCGAGGAGGCCGACGGCGTTCGCTTCCTGACCATGGAGTGTGTCGAGGGCGAGGCGCTCGATGCCAGGATCAAGCCCGGCGGGGTGGGGCTCGAAGAGTTCCTGGCGATCGCCAGGCCTCTCGCCGAGGCGCTCTGCGCCGCCCACGAGCGCGGCATCAACCATCGCGACTTGAAGCCCGCCTACGTGTTGGTGGGCGACGACGGACGGGTGAAGGTGCTCGACTTCGGTCTCGCCAAGCTGCAGGAGGACGAGCGGGCCGCTGAGGTGACCGAGCTCTCGACGCAGGGACTGACGCGCGAAGGGGTGGTGCTCGGCACGGTGCCGTACATGTCTCCCGAGCAGGTGCAGGGAC
>JAWVZD010000127.1:0-6177 GCA_033722395.1 Thermoanaerobaculia bacterium
GCATCGTCGGCAGCCGAGGCTCCGACCGTCGCAATCATCCCCAGCAGCGCCCAGACCACCGACCGGTCCGGGCGGGAGAACGTCGTCAGCCTCGGCATCGCCTCGTCGATCGCCCCTCTCAGGCCGGCTGGTCGGCTTCGGCGACGGGGAGCGACGGCTCGCTCTCCAGGCGGGGAATCCGCCGCCGCTCGGCGGCGGCGAGATAGGTATAGGTCGCCGGGATGACGAACAGCGACAGCAGGGTGCCGACGAGGAGGCCGCCGATCACCGCGATCCCCATCGGTACGCGGCTCTCCGAGCCGGCACCGAGAGCGAGCGCGATCGGCAGCGTCCCGAGGATGGTCGAGATGCTGGTCATCAGCACCGGCCGGAAACGCGCCCTGGCCCCCTTGCGGATGGCGGCGACCAGGTCGTGGCCGGCGTCACGCCGCTGGTTGGCGAACTCGACGATGAGGATGCCGTTCTTGGTCACCAGGCCGATCAACATGATCATGCCGATCTGGCTGAAGATGTTGAGCGTCAGGCCGAAGAGCCACAGAGCGGCGAGCGCCCCGGTCAACGCCAGCGGCACCGTCAGCATGATGATGAACGGGTCGCGGAAACTCTCGAACTGGGCCGCCAGCACCAGGTAGACCATCAGCAGGGCGAGGACGAAGACGAAGGTGAGACTGCGGGCGCTCTCGGCGAAGTCGCGCGACTGACCGGCGAGATCGGTCGAGAAGCTCGGCCCGAGGAGCTCGGCGCCGATCGCCTGCATCGCCTCGATGCCGTCGGCGATGGTGTAACCCGGTCTGAGGCCGGCCGACACCGTCGCCGCCACGTAGCGGTTGAAGCGGTAGAGCTGCGGCGGGCTGGAGTCCTCGGAGAGCCGCACCACCTTGTCGAGCATCACCGGCCGACCGTCCCGTCCCGGTACGTACAGGTTTCGCAGATCGAGCGTCTCGTCGCGGTCCGTGCGCAGCACCTGCGCGATGACCTCGTACTGCTTGCCGTCGCTGACGAAGAAACCGACACGCTGCTCGGAGAGCGCCAGCTGCAGGGTCTCGGCGACGTCGAGCGCCGAGACCCCCAGATCGCGCGCCCGGTCGCGGTCGATCTCGACCCGTAACTCCGGCTTGTTGAACTCCAGGTCGACGTCGACCACCGAGAAGACCGGGTCGGCGCCGGCCCGCTCCATGAACGCCGGAAGCACCGCCCGGAGCTCGTCGAGGTTCGGCGCCTGGAGGACGAACTGCACCGGCAGCCCACGGCGGCGCCCGACCGCGATCGTCGGCTCCTGTGTGACGAAGGTCTTCGCACCCTGCAACCCTGTCAGCGCCGACTCCAGCCGGTCGGCGATCTCCATCTGGGAGCGCTCCCGCTGATCGCGCGGCACCAGGAGGAGCCGCATATAGCCGTTGTTGACCGCGCTCGAAGCCCCGAACCCTGGCGAGGTGACGCTGATGATCACCTCGGCCTCGGGCACTACCTGGCGAGCGAGCGCGATCTGGTCGCTCATGTAGGAGTCCATGTAGGCGAACGTCGCCCCCTCCGGGCCGCGACTGTTGACCCGGATGGTGCGCCGATCCTCGAGCGGAGAAAGCTCCGACGGCAGCACGGAGACGAGCAGCGCAACCAGCCCCAGGCAGGCGAAGAGTATCGGCCAGGCCAGCCAACGACGGGCGAGCACGCCATCGAGCCAACGACCGTAGCCCTCTGTCAGGGCGACGAAGAACGGCTCGGTCTTGTGGTAGAGCCAGGAGTGACCGTGCCGCCGCTTGAGCAGCCGCGTCGAGACCATCGGTGTCAGGGTGAGAGCGACGAACGAGGAGATCGCCACCGCGGCGGCGAGCGTCAGGCCGAACTCGCGGAACAGCAGGCCGGTCAGACCGCCGAGGAAGAAGATCGGCAGCAGCACCGAGATCAGGGCCAGCGTGGTGGCGATCACCGCGAGGAAGATCTCCTGCGTTCCGAGCAGGCCGGCCTCGACCGGGTCCCGACCACGCTCGATCTTGGCGTAGATGTTCTCCAGCACGACGATGGCGTCGTCGACCACCAGGCCGATCGCCAGGACCAGGCCGAGCAGCGTCAGGACGTTGATCGAGAAGCCCGCTGCGTAGAGCACGAAGAACGTCCCGACGAGAGAGACCGGGATGACCAGAACCGGTACCAGAGTGGTACGCCAGTCACGCAGGAAGGAGAAGATGACCAGCACCACCAGGGTCAGCGCGAGCAGCAGGGTCTGCCGCACCTCCGAGACCGAGTCGCGGATGAACTCGGAGGCGTCGAAGCCGTAGTCGAGTTCGATGTCCGGTGGCAGGTTCGGCGCCATCAGCTCGACCCGGCGCCGGAATTCGTCGACGATCTCGATGAAGTTCGCTCCCGGCTGCGGTGTAGCCACGACCGCCACCATCGGGACGCCGTCCTTCTTCAGTACGGTGCGCTGATTCCTGGGGCCGATCTCGGCCCAGCCGACGTCTCGCAGGCGCACGATGCGCGACGGCGTCGCCCGCAGGATCAGCTGGTTGAACTCCTCCGGCGTCTCCAGCCGACTCATCGTGCGGACCGTCAGCTCGACGTCGTCTCCCTCGATCGAGCCGGCGGGAAGCTCGACGTTTTCCCGCCTGAGCGCGTTGCGCACGTCGACCGGCGTCAGGCCGTAGGAGACCAGCCGCATCGGATCGATCCACAGCCGCATCGAGTAGGTCTGATCGCCCCAGACCATGATGTTGCTGACCCCGGGGATGGTTTGCAGCCGCTCCACCAGCACCTCGTCGGCGAGGCGCGACAGATCGAGCAGGCTGCGCTCGTCCGAGCCCACCGTCAGGCCGACGATCGGCGGCGACTCGGCATCCGCCTTGCGCACCGACGGCGGATCGATGTCCGGCGGCAGCTGGCCCAGGGTGCTGAAGACCCGGTCCCGCACGTCGTTGGCCGATGTCTCCAGATCCTGACCGAGCTCGAACTCGACCTGGATCGTGCTGCGACCGTCGCGGCTGACCGAGGTGATGGTGCGGATGCCGTCGATCGAGTTGACCGCCTCCTCCAACGGCTCGGTGATCTGCGACTCGACGACCTCCGCACTAGCGCCGCGGTAGTTCGAGGTGATGGTGATGACCGGTGGGTCGACCGCCGGGTACTCGCGCACGCCGAGCCGCGACAGACCGATCGTGCCGAACAGGACGATGGCGAGCGACAGGACCACCGCCAGCACCGGCCGGCGGATGCTGACCGACGACAGGCTCACGACGCCCCACCTGTCTGGCCGGAACTCTCGAGGCGGACCTCGGTGCCGGAGGAGAGCCGTGCGACGTTCGACACGATGATCCGCTCGCCCGGCGCCAGACCGTCGACGATCTCGACCCGGTCGGTGGTGCGGATGCCGGTCTGGACCGGACGCGCCACGGCCCGACCGTCCTCGAGCACGAAGAGCTTCTTGCCGCCCATCTCGGGCAGCACCGCGATGCTCGGCACGGCCAGGGCTTCGTCGACCGAGCGGATGGTCAGCTCGATCTCGGCGAACGCACCGGGGATCAACCTGCCGTCGGGATTCGCCGCCCGGGCTCTGAGCCGCAGGCCGCGCGTCTCCGGATCGATCGCCGGCTCGCGGGCGTAGACCTCGCCCTCGAAGCGGTCGTCGATTCCCTGGACGCGAAACCGGATCCGATCCCCGGCCTCGACATCGCGCGCGTAGCTCTCCGGGATCGAGAACTCCACCTTGACCGGATCGAGCTGTTGGAGCGTGGTGACGCGCGTCTGGCTGGAGACGTAGCTCCCCGGGCTCACCAGCCTCAAGCCGACCCGCCCGGCGAAGGGCGCGCGGATCTCCGCCTTGTCGAGCAGCGCCTCGCGCAGCTCGAGGTCCGCCCGCGCCACCGCCAGCTCGCCAGCCGTGAAGTCGTACTCCTCGGTGCTGATCAGACCCTCGCCGAGGAGCCGCCGCTGGCGCTCCTCCTGGCGCAGCAGGAGCGAATGGCGGTGCGCCGCCCGGTCGCGCTCCGCCTCGAGGGTCGAGCGGTCGAGTCGCACCAGGACGGCGCCCGAAGCGACCCGCGCTCCCTCCTCGAAGAGAATCGCCTCGACCTTGCCGGCGATCTCGCTGACCACCTCGACCGCCTCGTTCGGCAGCACTGTCCCGGTGGCGTTCAAGCGCTCTTCGAGCGGCATCGCCCGCACCGTCTCGATCCGCACCGGCACCCTCGGGTCGATCTCCACCTCGACCGGCTCGACGACCGTTCCACTCCCGTCGATCCAGCGCGGCAGGAGCACCACCGCCGCCAGTACCAGGAGGATCACCACCCAGCTGACCAGCTTCACCGCCTTTGCCATGGATTCGTCCGCAGGAGGGATCGAAGAAGTCCCGCCAGAGACGTGAGAGACTACCAGACTCGGGGCCGGTTCCCCTCCACCGATCGGGTGGAAACGCGCCCCGAGAACGACCCTCGTATCGACGCTGCCGCGCCGCCATGAGCGACTCCACCGATTCCTTCCGCAGTCTGATGGACGACCTGCCGCCGATCTGGCGCGCTATCGAAAGCGGCCGACCCTGCCGCTACACCACGGTCGTCGTCCCGTCGCTGTCGTTCGATCCCGCCGAGCTGACCAAGATCCAGGGAATCTCCTTCTACGAGGAGCGGCTTCTCTTCAGTCTCATCCGCCTGCGCGATCCTCGCGCCACGGTGATCTATCTGACCAGCCAACCGATCCATCCCGAGATCGTCGACTACTATCTCGACCTGCTGCGCGGCGTCTCCGCCCGCGACGCGCGCAGCCGACTCCATCTCTTGAGCCTCAACGACCCGAGCCCGATCCCGCTGACTCGCAAGATCCTCGACCGCCCACGCGTCGTTGCACGGTTGCGGGCCGAGCTGCGCGACGCCGAGCACGCCTATCTGAGTTGCTTCAATGCCACTCCTCTCGAGCGCGACCTGGCACTGGCGCTCGGCATCCCTCTCAACGGGCTCGATCCGGAGCTTCTGCCGTTGGGCTCCAAATCGGGCAGCCGGGAGATTTTCCGACAGGCCGGCATCGACCTGCCGCACGGCTACGAGAACCTGCGCCATCGCCGGGACCTGGTCGCCGCGCTGGCGCAGCTCGCCGAGGAGCGGCCGCAGGCCGCGCGCGCCGTGGTGAAGCTCAACGACAGCTTCGCCGGCGCCGGCAACGCCCTGTTCACCTTCCCCGAGGGCGACGGACGGAGCGATCCGGACCGCATCGACGCCCGCCTCGACGCACTCGAGTGGACGACGCCGGACGAGACACTCGACAACTACCTCGCGCAGATGACGGCGATGGGCGGCATCGTCGAGGAGTTCGTCGAGGCGAACGAGGTGCGCTCGCCGAGTGTCCAGCTCCGCATCACTCCCGACGGCGAGATCGTGCTGATCTCGACCCACGACCAGATCCTCGGAGGCGCCACCCAGCAGACCTATCTCGGCTGCCGCTTCCCCGCCGACTCCGCCTACCGCCGGTCGATCCAGGAGCGGGGACTGGCGGTCGCCGAGGTCCTACGGGAGCGGGGCGTCACCAGCCGCTTCGGGGTCGATTTCCTGGTGGTGCGCGACGCCGGCGAGCCGTGGCGCGCCCTCGCCATCGAGATCAACCTCCGCATGGGCGGCACGACGGCCCCCTATCTCGCCCTGCAGTTCCTGACCAAGGGCCGCCTCGACCCGGCGAGCGGTCGCTTCGTCTCCGGACGTGGGGTCGAGAAATACTACTGGGCCACCGACAACCTGACCTCTCCGGCCTACCGGGGACTGCTGCCGGAAGACTTCATGGAGATCATGGCGGCGCATCACCTCTACTTCGACGGCACCACCGAGACCGGGGCGATCTTCCACATGATCGGGGCGCTGTCGCAGTTCGGCAAGGTCGGGGTCACCTCGATCGGCGACAGCCGCGAGGAGGCGGAGCAGATCTACGGCCGGGTCGTCGAGGCGCTCGATCGGGAGGGCCGCCGCACCGACGTCGACCCCGCCCGTATCGCCCACCCCTTCGAGACCGCCGTGCACTATCTGGAGTAGGACGGGCTGGAATAGGACGGGTGGGAGAAGGGCTGGCTCGAGCGAGGCGATCGGCACCCGCTCAGCCGGCCCAGATCTCCAGGTCGGTGCCGATGCGGTCCGCCATCTCGAGGGTCGCCGCCAGGTCCGGATGGCGGACGACGACGTGCCCGTCGGATAGCAGAGTCTGCTTCCA
>JAWVZD010000128.1:0-6177 GCA_033722395.1 Thermoanaerobaculia bacterium
ATAGCCTGTTTGCAATGCGATTCCAAACATTCTTAAAACTAAACTCATAATCAATAAATTTGCGATGCTTACAATGATAAAACTTAAAAAACTGATTGTACTTGCAGGTATTCTCATAGTATTGATGTGCACCTCACCGGTATCGCGGATCTCCCGGATGAGCCGGATCATGCGCTCGCGCGCCGGTGGATCGAGCCCGTTGGTGGGCTCGTCGAGAAACAACAGCCGCGGACCGTGTACCAGAGCCTGCGCCAACTTGGCGCGCTGCTTCATGCCCTGCGAGTAGGTCTCCAGGCGCCGGTACCGCGCTTCACCGAGACCGACGAAGAAGAGCGCCTCGTGGGTCCGCTCGAGCGCCTCGGCGGGCGGGAGTCCAGCGATCTCGCCCATCATCCGCACCAGGCGGACGGCCGTCATGCCCTCGATGAAGGCGTCCTGCTCCGGCATGTACCCGATCTGGGCTCGCACCGCCTTGTCGCGGCGGCGGATGTCGTGACCCAGGACTCGTCCACCGCCCGCGCTCGGTGGATAAAAGCCCAGCAGGGTATGGATCAAGGTCGTCTTGCCGGCGCCGTTCGGCCCCAGCAAGCCGATCGAGCGGCCCGAGAACCGGCCGGTCAGCCTCTTCAGGGCCTCGACCTTGCCGAAGCGCACACTCAGCGAGTCGAGCTCGATGACCGCCTGCATCTCCTCCCCTACGATCGAGCCGCCGAAGCGGGTTCGCCCCGGCGCCTCCGGCCTGCCGGCGGAACGGAGCCGCCGTCTCTCAGCCCTCGCTCTCCGTCGTGACACCGGTGCTGCCGACCATCGACTGCACGATACCGTCCAGATCGAACGGTCGTTCGAAGCCGAGCAAGGCCGGCAGGCCCGCGTCGAGGAGGCTCATTGTACTGCTGGCGGCGAAGACGATCCGCTCCGGCTCACCGTACGCGTAGCCCAGGCTGGGACCGCTTTCGGCCGCCAGCGCGGCCAACTGGCGACGCTGCTCCTGGTTCAGATCCCGAGCCGCGATGCGCTCGGCCAGTGGCTCGAGCAAACCGATGGCGTCCTGATAAAACAGCGCCGAGAAGTTGTCCCGGCCGTCGGTGGGGAGGAGACCGCGGAGCCGGGCCGAGGAGGCCAGAGTGTAACCCGAGCTGCGGTAGCGCAGCGCCCGGTCCAGCAGGGCACGGTTCGGTGCCATCACCAGGTACCCGCCCTCGAACGTCAGCGCGACCGTGCGCGGCCCCTCGAGACTCCAGACGACCCGTCCTCCGACCTGTTCCTGGCTGAGGGTGATCGGCTCCAGGCCTTTCTCGGCACGCGCCGAGTTGGCCGCCTCCACCACCTGCCGCAGCACCCAGATGGCGCGGTCTGGATCGTAGACCTCGAGGATCAGTTTCCACGACGGCTCGGGCAGCAACGGCCCGTCGATTGCCACGGCCACCTCGCCGCCGAAGCTGACGGCGATGTCACGCTCGAGGTCGACGCCCAGCACCTCCTGGAGATCCACCTGCGGCGACTCGCCGTCTCGCGCTGCCCAGCGCATCACGTCGTCGACCAACACGGCTGGGTCGACCAGCAGAACGGCGGCGGCGAACTTGGCGTCCGGCGAGACGAACTCGAGCGACCCCATCGGCCCCGGGGGCGCCAGCCAGGCCGCCATGCCGCGGCGCGCTCCGTCGAAGCCGAGAACGGCGCGATGCTGGGTGCGTCCACCGATCCACTTCTGCTCCACCACCAGGTGCTCCGCCGCCGCCAGGCCGGTCGCCTCGAGGGTCTCGGCGGTCGGCCCGTCGATCGCCTCGGCGGCGCCGAAGTGCCCCAGATCGGCGGCGATCAGGACGCCGGCCCCTTCCGCGTAGGCGTCCCGGATGCGGTGCCCGAACGCCGTGTCGACGAACGACTCCGCCCGATCCGCCGCTCCCAGGGCCTGGCGCAAGGTCGCCAGCTCGGGAGCCGCCAGCAGGATGTCCTCGCTCGTCCAGACGTAGAGCTCGGCACCTTCGGGGGGCATCGCACCGGCCGGCTCGAGGAAGACCACCGACCCGGGATGACCGTTTTGCACCATCTCGCTCTCGACGAAACGGCGCAGTCCGGCGGCATCGCGCAGCTCGGCGAGGACGAGTGGACGGCCGACGTCGCGGCCGGCGCCGCCGAGCTCCTTCAGCCGGGCGGTCACCAGCACCTCGTCACCCAGGTAGCCGCCGAACTCGGCGAGGCGCTGGGTGATCCCTGCCAGCTCCCGATCGAACCGACCGGCGCCCCCGCGGCTCTCGAGCCACTCGGAGAGCAGCTGGCTCTCGGCGACCCGCTGGCGCAGGATGCGATCGGCCTCGGCGATGGTTTCGGCCAGATTCGGCAGGGCGACGAAGAACGACGTCTCCACCGGCACCCGCTCGAGGAGGCGGCTCGAGTACCTCAGGTCGGGACGCGGAACCTCCTCCACCAGAGCCCGACGCAGGGCCGCGACCTCGCCCAGCAGCTCGATGTACCGGTCGACGTCGCGGCTCCAAGCGATGTCCTCGGCGACCGGGATCGGCGCCAGACTGCTGTGGGTCACGGTCTGCTCTCCGGGCTCGAGACGGCGCTCCACGCCGCCGGCATCGACACTGACGGAGCCCTCGATCACCGACACGCGCGAGCCCTTGGTGCCGTGGTTCACCGAGAAGATCGTGCCGGTGACCGCCACCAGACAGTCGCCCGTGGCGACGTAGAGATGGCCCTCGCGCTGCGGCGCCGCCTCGATCAGGACGCCGCCCCGCTCCAGCGCCACGGTGGTCCCCCGCCGATCGCCTCGCAGCTCCAGCCAGGAACGCTCTCTCACCTCGACCAGCGAGCCGTCGTCGAGCCGCAGCAGGGCGCTCCCGCCGGCAGCGGTGCGGATCCGCTCGCCGTACTCCAACGCGGCGCCGTCGGACAACGCCTCGGTCGAGCTCTCGGCGACGCGGTAGATCTCGCCCGAGCTCGCCTCGACGACGGCGGCCTGACCCTCCAGAGATCGGAGACCGGTCAGCCAGTAGAGGGCGACGGCGATACCGACCGCCAACACCGCTGCCAGAGCCCAGCGGCCGGCCGGCCGACGACTCGGCTTCTCCTCGACCGCCGCAGCCGGTGCCGGCGCACCGCGCCGCGCCGCGTGGAGCGCCTTGCGGCACGGGACGCACTCGCGCAGGTGGCTCTCCAGCAGGAGGCGCCGGGAGCGCGACAGCGTCTCGTCCAGCAGAGCCGGGATCAGCGCCTGGTAGTCGGCGCAGCCGCGGATCGGGCCGAGGTCCTCGACCGCCATCGCCGCGCCGTCTCGTCGGGTCACGCGGCTCCAGACGCGGCGCGACATCTCCTCGACCTCGTCGGCCGGCAGTCGGTGGTTGCGAATCGGCTCGACGGCGCGATCGAGCGCGCCAGCGCTGTCGTCGTGGCGGGTCATGAGTCCATACCTCCGATGAATTCGTTCAGGTGATCGCGAACGTGATGGCGGGCACGGTGCAGCATCACCGCGACCGCCGTCTGCGTCATCCCGAGGGTGCGGGCGATCTCCTTGTTGGGTAGCTCTTCCAGATAGCGCATGACGAAGACCTGGGCACTTCTGTCACTCAATCCGACCAGCGCCTGCCGCAGACGACGTCGCATCTCGGCGTCGAGGCGGTGCTGCTCGGGACTCGCCACACCGGTCTGCTCGAGCTCCGGCGTGGCGTCGTCGTCGAGGGGCACCGCTCCCGCCCGCGCACGGGCGCGTAGGAGATCGAGCGAGGCGTTCACCGCCGCACGTCGCAGATAGGCCGCCGGTCGGGCCGACAGCTCGAGCTCGTCCCATCGTTTCAGCAGGCGGATGAATACCGTCTGCAGGACGTCCTCGGCATCTTCTCCTCTTCCGGTGACACGGAAGGCCGTGCCGACGACGAGGGAGTGGTACTCCGCGAACAGGGCTTCGAAGTCGCCCGGCGGACGGCTCGTCCGCCCCGTGGCCCTCGCTGACTGCATCTGATCCTCGTGGTCGTTCGACATCGCGCTCTCACTCCATAGACGACGCTGGGCGGCGCTTCTTACATTCTCTCCTCGGCACGCCGCACACACCTCCCCCCGCGGAGCTCCACGAGGAGCCCGGCGACGGATCGTCCGTCGGCGCCTTCAGGCGCGCTCGACGTAGGAGCCGTCTTCGGTGAGGACGCGGATCCGATCCCCGGTCTTGACGAAGTTCGGCACCTGGACTTCCAAGCCGGTCTCGATGGTGGCCTCTTTGGTGACGTTCGTGGCGGTGTTACCGACCGCGGCGTCGTCGATCGTCTCGACGACCTCGAACTCCATCTTCTGCGGCAGCTGGACACCGATCGCACGGCCTTCGTACATCGTCACCTGCGCTTCCGCATTCTCGGTGAGGAAGTTGGCCGCGAAGTCGAGCACGTCCTCGGGGATCGAGTGCTGCTCGTAGGTCTCCAGGTCCATGAAGACGAAGGCGTCGGCCTCGCGGTAGAGGTACTGCATCGGCCGTGTCACCACGTCGGCCGTTTCCATCATGGTGCCGGCGCGCACGGTGTGGTCGAGGACCTTTCCGGTGACGATCCCCTTGAGCTTGAACTTGACGAAGGCGCCGCCCTTGCCCGGCTTGTGATGGGCGCGCTCGAGGACGGTGTAGAGCTCGCCGTTCTGGAGCAGCTTGGTGCCCGGGCGGCACGCGTTGGCGTCGATCGATCCCATGGTTCTCCCTACCGGTCGGTGTGAGGCTCACTCTGCAGGCGGTACGACGGATCGGCTCGTATCGCACCGCCGATCCCGAAAGGTATTCTGTCCCCGGCGCGGCTGCCGACGCAAGGCCGGGCCTCGATCGACGGGTTCCGCACCGCGGCGAGGTAGCGTTGATACGATCGGTCGACGGCGCGGGAGCCGCTGCCGACCGTCGCCCGCCCTCCATCTTCGACGAACACGAGGTCACCCCACATGGACACGCGAAGCCGCTCTTTGTCGATTGCTCCGCCGGCCGCCCTGCTGCTCGCCGCACTCGCCCTATCGGGTTGCGCCGAGCCCGAGACCGCCGTCACCGTCGCCGACCTGGTGCTCCAGAACGCGCGCGTCGTCAGCGTCGATCCCGAGATCGGCGAAGCCGAGGCGGTAGCCGTCCGCGCCGGCCGCATCCTCGCGGTGGGCAGCCAGGCGGAGATCGAGCCCCACGTCGGCCCCGACACCCGAGTGATCGACTTGGACGGGAAGCTGCTGGTGCCGGGGTTCATCGAGGGCCACGGTCACTTCATGGGGGTCGGCGAGGCCCGCCTGATCCTCGATCTGAGAGAGGCCTCCGACTGGAGCGAGATCGTCGAGCAGGTGGCCGAAGCCGTCGCCGCCGCCGAGCCGGGCGAGGTCGTCCGCGGCCGCGGCTGGCACCAGGACAAGTGGATCCGGCCGCCCGAGCCGCAGGTGGAGGGCTTCCCGCTCCACGCCTCGCTGAGCGCCGTGTCGCCGGACAACCCGGTCGTCCTGACGCACGCCAGCGGGCATGCCGCCTTCGTCAACGCCGCGGCGCTCGAACGCGCCGGGATCGATCGCGAGACTCCCGATCCCCCCGGCGGCGAGATCCTGCGGACCGCCGACGGCGAGGCGACCGGGCTGCTGCGCGAGACGGCGCAACGCCTGGTACGCGGCGAAGTCCTGGTGCACGCCGGCGGCGAGGGGGTCGAGATCGCCCCGGCGACCGTCGAGCGCATGATCGCGCTCGCCTCCGAGGAGTGTCTGGCGAAGGGTGTCACCACCTTCACCGACGCCGGATCGTCGTTCGAGACCATCGACCGGCTGGTCGAGGCGGCGGAGAACGGAACCCTCGGCGTCCGCCTCTGGATGATGGTGCGCGACTCGTACGACGATCTCGTGGCACATCTGCCCGACTACAAGGGCGACCTGGTCGACGACCGGCTCACCGTCGGCGGCATCAAGCTGTCGATCGACGGCGCGCTCGGCTCGCGCGGCGCCTGGCTGCTCGAGCCCTACTCCGACCAGCCCGATTCGACCGGCTTGAATCTGATCCCGGTCGACGAGGTGCGGCGCACCGCGGAGCTGGCGATGGCCGAGGACTACCAGCTCTGTGTCCACGCCATCGGCGACCGCGCCAACCGGGAGGTACTCGATATCTTCGAGGAGACCTTCGCCGCGCACCCGGAGGCGGACGATCTCCGGTGGCGCATCGAGCACGCCCAGCACCTCCACCCGGAC
>JAWVZD010000129.1:0-6122 GCA_033722395.1 Thermoanaerobaculia bacterium
GTTCCGACGCCGCAGACGGAGAGCGCCACGAGTCGATAGAGGCCTCGCGCCACCTCGGCGTCGAGGGCGAGCGACCGGGCGCGCGGCGGTGGCTGTCCAGCGGAGTCGGACCACTCGTTCGAACGGACTACGGCTCGCTGCTGGGGCGGTCGCGGAGATCCATCACTCGGTGGGCCAGATGCCCAGCGCCCGGCGCAGAGCGATCAGCTGACCGACGTGGTAGCCGTTGTGATCGAGCAGGATGAGGGCGGCGCGCAGGGTGTGGTGGGATGCCTTCTCGGCCGACGGCGCGCGGGCGTAGAGGTCGCGCTCGGGATCTTCGACCAGCTGGGCCATTTGTTCGGTGGCGTCGAGGAGTGCCCGTACGCTCTCGGACCACGCCTCGCCGGAGGGCGGTTCTGCGCTCTCCGGCCAATAGCCCTCGGGCCAGGCCAGATGATCGTAGTCGGTGTGCTCGCAGTAGCGCACCAGATCCCGAGCCGCGATCTGCATGTGCTCGACCTGCTGCCAGGCCGTATGCGCGTGACCGTCGACCTTGCGACCGGCGAGAGGGAACGGAAATTCCTCGACGGCGGAAAGAAGACCGGCATGGGCTTGGCTCGAGCGCAGCAGGCGAGCGAGAGTTCGGCGAGGCTCTTCGGTGCTCATGACGAGAGGATAGCGCTCCCCGAGGCGAGGTGCACGTCGAAGCTCGGCTCGGGACCCGATCGCCCGGCGGCCGGATAGAATTCGGAGGAGGCCTTCCGAAATGCCGACGCGCCGCTCCTCTTCGGACTCCTGGAGACGAACCTGGGAGCTCTTTCACGCCGTCCTCGAGCGGCCGGTGGCGGAGCGCGAGGCCTTCCTGGACCAGCACTGCGGGAGCGACGAGGAGCTCAGGTACGAGGTCGCAGAGCTGCTCGCAGCACACGCTGCCCAGGGTCCGCTCGATCGAACACCGCTCGGCGAGGAAGATCGAACCGAGATCCTGACGGGTCTTCCCGACCTCGAGCCGGGGAAGGTGCTGTCGGATCGATTCGAGATTCGGCGGCAGCTGGGCGCGGGAGGGATGGGCCTGGTGCACGAGGCATTGGACCGCGAACTCGGTGCCCGGGTCGCTCTGAAGACCCTCCGGCCGGAGATCGCCGACGATCCCGAGGCGCTGGCACGGTTCCGACAAGAGATCGCGCTCGCCCGCCAGATCACCCACCCGAACGTCTGCCGCATCTACGATCTCTTTCAGGATCGCCGGGAGGACGGACGTCCGCTCTACTTCGTCACTATGGAGCTTCTCGAGGGCGAGACTCTGGGTCGGAAGATCCAGCGGGACGGACCCCTCTCACCTCGAGATCTCCTGCCGATCGTCGAGCAGATCGCATCCGGCCTGGAGGCGGCGCACCGAGTCGGTGTGGTGCATCGAGACCTGAAGCCCGGCAACGTGATCTTGCTGACGCGAGAAGGAGGGGAGGGTCCGCGCGCGGTCATCACCGATTTCGGTCTGGCCGTGACCCTGACGAGCTCCGAGGAATCCCGGCTCACCCGGGTGGGGCAGCTGGTCGGGACGCCCGCGTACATGGCTCCCGAGCAGCTGACCGGAGGCGAGGTCACGGCCGCGACCGACATCTACGCTCTGGGTCTTCTCGTCTACGAGGCGCTCACCGGCGAGTTACCGTTCGCCAAGAGCTCACCCTTCTCCGGTGCTTTGCAGCGACTGGCCACGCCGCCGCCGTCACTTCGCAGCCAGATCCCGAATCTGCCGGTTCGCTGGGAGCGCGCCGTGACGCGCTGCCTAGAGAGCGATCCCGGGGAGCGCTTTCGCGGAGTCTTCGAGGTGGTGCGAGCTCTCGAGGGCCGATCGATCTGGCTGTCCAGAAATCGGCGCCCCGGGTGGAGATCCGGTGTCGCGGTCGTACTGCTCGCTTTGACGGCAGCCGCGATCTGGCAGTTCGTCGGGGATAGCGTGGTGCCGATTCCACAGGCCCCGTCCGAGAGGAGCGCCGCGCAGGATCGCGCGGCACGCCACGTGGTGCTGATCCCCAGCTTCGACAACCGCACTGGGAACGAGAGCCTCGACGGTGTCCTCGAGTCGGCCCTGTCTCGCGAACTCGTCGAGTCGCCGACGGTGGAGTCGCTGCCCAGAAACCGGATCGCCGAGACGTTGCAGCTGATGAGGGAACCGGAAAACGCGACGATCGACCGGATTCGGGCGCAGGAGATCGCTCGGCGAGACGGTGAGGTGACGATCGTCATCGGCGGTGCGATCGAGAGGCTCGGTTCGAGCTACTTGCTGAGCGCCGAGCTCGTCGACCCAGAGGATGGTGCCGTCGTAGCGAGCTTCGAAGAGGAGGCTTCGGGAGAGGACGAGGTTCTGGGCTCTACGCGTCGTCTCGCCGAGGCGGTCCGTCGCTTTCTCGAAGAAGAGCGACCCGCCGAGATGGCGGCTCGCGAGCACCGCCTGGCGCGAGTCGCGACGACGTCGCTCAGGGCTCTCGAGCTCTATACCAAGGCTGGCTCGTTCGGGTTGGCGAGAAACCCGGCGGCCGCCGAGGAACTGCTGCGCCAGGCGGTGGCCGAGGATCCGGAGTTCGCCTCTGCCTACATGCGGTTGGCGGAAGCGATCCAGGTCCAGGGACGTCCGGAGGAGGAGTACCTGCCGCTCGCCGAGCGAGCGATGGAGCTCGCGGATACGACGCCCCTCGGCGAGAGGTACGGTATCCGGAACGGCTACTTCCTGATGACCGGTCGGCACGACCAGGCGATCGCGAACATCGTGGCGCAGGCGGAGCTCGAGTCGGAACCGCTGCCTCCGGGTATGTTCGCGATCTACGCCTTCGAGCTCGGTCGCTATGAAGAGGCCGTACCGTACGCCGTGGCCTGGGCCGAGATCGAGACCGAATCCTGGTTCGCCAACTTCCAGGCGGCGCGGGCGCTGACGGATTGGGGCAATCGGCCCGAGGAGGCCGCCCCCTATGCGGCTCGAGCGACCGAGCTGCTCGAGCACGCCGAAGTCGACGACCTGACCCCCCTCGCCTCCTGGTTCGCTTCCTGGGCGAGAGCTTTTCCCGCGCATCTGCTCTGGTTGGAGGGGGACGTGGAGGGAGTAGCCGAGCTGGCGGACGCCTGGCACGAGGAGCTGCGCTCGGATCCGTCGAGCTCGCTCGTCGGTCGCGAGTGGCCCTCCTTCGTGGCGCTCGTCTACAGGGGTATCGGCCGATTGGCGAGCGCCGAGGAGGTCTACCGCTCGGCCGGGGAGAGCGGTCGCTACGTCCTGGCGAGGGCGCGCGGCGACGAAGAGACCGTGAGAGCGATTCTCCAGCGAGAGAGCCGTCGCCCGTTGGACCAGGATCAGTCCGGTGGTCGAGGGACGGCGCTCGCCATCGAGCTGGCGCGTGCCGGCATGATCGAGGCAGCGAGGTCGGTCACCGAGGCGTTGGCCGAGCGGGAGACGGGCAGCCGTTCCTATGGCGGAGGCCGCCGACCGACGCCCGCCATGGTAGCCGCGGCTCGTGGTGAGCTGGCTCTGGCCGAGGGTCGGACCTCCGAGGCGATGCCGTTGCTCGAGTGGGCCGCACGGGGACTTCGAGCGAGCGGCCTCGAAGCCTACTTTCGGGTCGTCGAGTCGATGGCTGGCGAGCTCGAACGTCGGGGAGAGGAGGATCGGGCCGTCGCCCTGCTCGAAGAGGCCTCGCGGCAGCGCGGGCGGTTGCACGGCTGGTCGAAGCTGCCGTGGATGGAGGTGCGGCTTCTGCTCGCGGATCTCTATCGGCGACAGGGACGCGAGGAGGCAGCCGAAAGAGTGCTGACCGAGCTCCGCTCGCTGCTCGCGCTGGCGGATCCGGACCACCTGGTACTGCGAGAGCTCGAGCGCCGGCGGTCGGTGCCCTGAGTCCGCTGGTTCCTCTCACTTCGGGCGCCGGACGTTCTGTCGGGACCTAGGACCTGTTCGGCCGAATCGAAATCTCTTGGCGCCTTTTTCCCTCGTCTGCGCATGCAGGGGTAGAGCACGCCTCGACGAAACGGAGACTCGCCGGGGAACGATTACAGGACGAAGGGAGTTCGAGAGAATGAGGAGCGCGACAGAAACGGGACGAGCTGGTCGGATCTGGAGTATCGGACTGTGCCTAGCCCTCGCCGTATCGGTGTCGGGGATGGGCGCCAAGGGTGGCAACGGCGGTGGTGGCGGAGGGGAGAAGGGCGGAGGCAAGGGCGGCGGTGGTGGTGGAGGAGAGATCACGCCGATCAAGATCACGTTCGGCGACGAGATGGGTGCGTCCGGGTATCGCATCTCCGGAGACGGGCTGGGGCAGTACGTTCACGATGCGGACGGTAGCGGTGACGGCGTCGAGGCTTATCTGGGCGCGGGCGGCGCCGAGGGCGACATCTTCTTGCGGCTGGCCAACGCGCCGAGTCGGGGAATCTTCTTCGACTTCACAGACTGCCATCCGGAGCCGGGAAGCTGCAGCCCACCGTTCGACATGGGAGTGGATTTTGCCTCCGGTCTCGCCGCCGCACCGGGAGAGACGGTCGACAACGGTCTCTTCGGTATGACCGCCGGTCAGACCATCGACGCACCGATGGAGTTCATCTACGCCTTCGACAGTGGGAGCGGTCCGGGGAACGTCCATTTCGACAGCGGTCTCAAAGGGAAGAACCCCTGTAAGAACAAGAGCCTCAATGCCACCATCACGCGACCGGGAGCCGAGCAGGTGTGGACGGTGAGCGTCGATGCTTCGGTGTTGGCGTGCGCCACCCTGCCCGGCGGTGCCTACTCCGGCCAGTACCTAATGCCGTTCGTCTTCACCGTCGAGGTACTTCCGTAGGAGGTTCGGCGAGACCCCTCGAAGCGGTCGGGGGGCGGCGGCTCGGTCGCGCGCCGCCCCCTTGCCCTCGAGGAGACCCGCCGAGCTACTCGGTCTCTGCTCGATCGCCCTCGCGTCGATCGATCTCTCGCTGGAGCCAGGCGCGAGCTCCGGTCCATAGGCGATTGACGCTGCGCGGCGAGATCTCGAGCACGCCGGCGGTCTGCTTGACGCCGAGGCCAGCGAAGTACCGCAGCTTCACGACCTGGGCCATCTTCGGATCACGCCTCTCGAGCCGATCCAGAGCCTCGTCGAGAGCCAGGAGGTCCTCGAGCTGGGCACGCGTCCGCTCCGGGATCTCGGGCAACTCGACCCGCTGTCGGTCGCCACCCCGCTTCAGGCTGAGCTTGCGCCGCGCGTGATCGACCAGGATGCGCCGCATCGCCTCGGCGGCGGTGCCGAAGAAGTGGGCGCGATTCTCCCAGCGCGGTGCCTGTTTGCCGAACAGCCGAAGGTAGGCCTCGTGCACCACGGCCGTCGGCTGCAGGGTGTGATCGGCGCGTTCCTGCTGCATGAGCTTGCCGGCGATGGCCCGTAGCTCGTCGTAGACCAGCTCGAAGAGCTCGTCGCCGGCCCGGTCGTCTCCGGCGGTGATCGCCTCGAGGATCCGGGTGACGTCGTGAGAGGAGCGCTGCGACATCGGGTCTTCCGGCACTACAGCCTGTGCACGTCACCGCCCCGATATGTACCGGTAGAGCCTTTCTCGTCGAGCTTCGAGAGGATCGTAGAGCGCGCTAGCACCTGCTCCATCACTCTGTCGTCTCGTTTCCTCCAGCCGGCTCGCCGAGACATGGCTTCAGGACTCGCTCTCTTCGTCATCGGAGTGCATCTTCACCGTTAGCGGTGCAACGTCGACGCCCGTGGAGACCTCGGAGGCGAAGGTGAAGCCGGCCTCGGCCAAGGCGCTTCGCGCAGCCGCCATTACGGCGGAGCGCGTCTCGATCAGGTCGGAGCGGTCGGTGCGCACCCAGAAATAGACTCCGAGGTCGACGGTGGAGGAGTAAAACCCCTCGATCTCGATGGTCGCGGGCGGTCGTTCGAGCACGGCCTCGTGCTCGGCGACCGCCGTGGCGAGGATGTGGCGAGCCCGCTCGGGGTCGTCGCGGTAGTCGATGCCGATGGTGAACTGGGCCCGGCGCAGGTGATCGCGCGTGAAGTTGACCAGGGGATTCTTGAAGATCTGGGCGCTGGGGATGAAGATGTCGCGCCCGTCCGGTGTGCGGATGTGCACCTGCCGCAGGTCGATGTCCCGCACCACCCCGCGCAGGTCGTTCGATTCGATCA
>JAWVZD010000130.1:0-6094 GCA_033722395.1 Thermoanaerobaculia bacterium
CGCCGAAGAAGCCGATCATCATCGGTCGACCGGCGCCGCTCGGCGCGCCCGAAGACGATGCGGCCGCCGGCGCCGGAGCCGACGCGACCCGTGCTTCGGCAGCAGCGACCGCCGCAGCGGGCAGCTCACCGCGCAGGCGGTCGATCTCTCTCAGCACCCGAGCCGCCTGATCTTCCAGCAGCTGACGGTCCGCCGCATCCTCCTCGCCCTCGAGGCGCTCGTAGAGCTCCCGTTTGCGCCGCTCGAGGTCCTTCAGGCGCAGCGCCGCATCGGCCGCCAGCTGCTCGGACGAGGCGGCGCGACGGCTGCGTCGCATCCACCACGCCACCAGCAGACCGGCGAGACTGCCGAGAGCCAGCACCAGCAGGACGGGAAACCACTCACCGCTCATCGATACCTTCCGTTCCTTCCGTTACCGCGGCACGGCCTCATCGACCGATCTCCTCGCGGACCCGCCTGCGGTAGGCCTCGAGATCCTCCTCCGGCTTCTCCGCCTCGCGCGGCGCCGCCGGCCGCCGCCGGATGCGCATCCAGACCAGACCGAGTCCGATCAGGAGAGCCACACCGGGGAGGATCCAGACGACCAGGTTGAACCCCTCGGGGCGCGGCTCGAGACGGATGAACTCGCCGTACGAGCTCTCGAAGTAGATCAAGACCTGCGCGCTGCTGTAGCCCGCCGCCAGAAGGGCTTCGGCCTTCGCCTTCATGGCGATCGCCGATGGGGTGTGCGAGTCGGCCACCGACAGACCCTGACAGACCGGACAGCGCATCAGGCTGGTCACCGCTTCGGTCGCCTGGCGCAGTTCCTCGCCAGCCAGGGGGCGGCCCGCCGGCTCACCCAGCAGCACGCGGTCGCGCTCTTCGATCACCCCCTGTCCCGCCGCCGGGCCGAGCGAGGCGACGAGTATTGCCAAGACCATCCAACCGACCGCTCTACGGCACGGCCCTCGGCGCGAGGCTCGCTCCTCCTCCACCCTGCATCGACTCATAGCAAACTGTCCAGGGTCTCGGTCAGCACGTCCCAGTCGACCATCCCCGTCACCTTCCGCACGACGCGGCCCTCGGAGTCTAGGATGAAGGTCTCCGGCGCCCCGTAGACGCCGTACGCGATCGCCACTCTCGAGCTCGGGTCGAGCAACGACGGTCCCCAGGCGCCGCGGCGCTCGACGAAGCGTCGGATCGGCTCCGGCTCGTCCTGATAGACGATGCCGACGAAGTGGGCGCGGCCTTCGTAGGAGCGCGCCGCTTGGAGCAGAATCGGGTGCTCGACGATGCAGGTCTGGCACCAGGTGGCCCAGAAGTTGATCACCACCGGACGGCCGAGGAGATCGTCGAGCGCCACGGGTCGCCCGTCGAGGTCGACGAGCGAGAACTCGGGGGCCGGCTTGCCGACGAGCGGCGACTCGATGGTGCGCGGATCGAAGCGGAAGCCGATGGCGAGGAAGATCAAGAGCGGCACGACGATCAGCAGGCCGACCACGAGGACGACCCGGTTCACGTCGCAGCCTCCCGGCGCCGAGCGGGCGACAGCAAGCAGAGAACCGTCCCCACCACCCTCACCAGCACGCCGATCCAGATCCATACCACCGCCGGCGTGACGATGGCGCGCAGGCCGATCGAGCCGTCGGTGCCGACGTTCATCAGCGTCAGGTAGAGATCGTGCGACCAGGTGGTCCGCACCGCCGGCGTGCCGAGCGGCTCGCGTTGCGTCGGGTAGTGGTTGATCGACGGCTCCAGCTCGCCCACCAGCCGGCCGTTGCGCTCGATGTCGATCTCGGCCAGCTGCGCCACCAGGTGAGGCCGCCGGTCGACCCGCGACTCGTCGTAGGTCAGACGGTACTGCCCCACCGGCATGCTCTCGCCCGGCGCCAGGGTCGCCTCGTGGCTGGTCTGGTAGTTCGCCGACACGGCGATGGCGACGAAGGTGACGATGACACCGAAGTGAACCACGTAGGCACCGAGCCGGCGCGGTGAGCGCCACAGGCTCTCGCGCGCCGCTCGACCGAGCGACTCCCCCTTCCCGGTCCGCACGCGGACCGGCCGCAGGCTCTGATCGGTCGTCACCCAGAGGGCGTAGCCGGCGAGAAACGCGGTCAGCAGGACGTATCCCGAGCGCGCTCCGAGGAGAACGGTCAGCGCCACGACGACCAGACCGGCCGGCAGCGGAACGACCAACGCCCGTACGAGCTGCTGGCGACTCGAGCGCCCCCAGGGCAGCGCCGGGCCGACACCCATGAGCAACAACAGAGCGAGAAAGACCGGCACCGACATGCGGTTGTAGAACGGCTCGCCGACGCTCACCTTGACGCCGCGGACGGCCTCCGCGACGATCGGAAAGAGGGTCCCCACGAGAACGGTGAACATGACCGTCACCAGCAACAGGTTGTTGAGCAGGAAGGCCCCCTCGCGCGCCACGATCGAGTCCTCGGACGGCTCGGACACCAGGCTCTCGACCCGCCACGCCAGCAGCGCGACCGTGGCCACCAGCGCGATCCCCAGGAAGACCAGGAAGAGCGGACCGATGGGGCTCTGGGTGAACGAGTGCACCGAGTTGACCACCCCCGAGCGGGTGAGAAAGGTCCCCAGGATGGTCAGCAGGAAGGTGATCATCACCAGGATCACCGTCCAGGCCTTCAAGGTGCCGCGGCGTTGCTGAACGATCGCCGAGTGGAGCGCCGCTACCGCCGTCAGCCAGGGGAGGAAGGAGGCGTTCTCCACCGGATCCCAGGCCCAGTAACCGCCCCATCCCAGCACCTCGTAGCTCCACCAGCCACCCAGCATGATGCCGAGCGTCAGAAAGCTGGTCGGCACGAGCAGCCAGTTGCGCAGCGGCTTGAGCCAGGTCGGCCCGAGCTGCCCGCGCAACAAGGCTGCCACCGCCATGGCGAACGGCACCGACATGCCGACGTAGCCCAGGTACAGCATCGGCGGATGGACGATCATCAGCAGATGGTTCTGCAGCAGCGGATTCGGGCCCGGTCCGTCCGGCGGCACCGGCGGAGGCGTCGGCCGGAACGGATTCGCCGGCCCGGCGATCATGAAGCTGAAGAAGAGACCGATCGCCAGCAAGGTCCCAAGGGTATAGCCGAGGTAGTCCTCGTGACCGCGCCGCTGCAGCACCGCCACTGCCGCGGTGTAGAGCCCGAGCACCAGACCCCAGAATAGGATCGAGCCCTCGAGCGACGACCACAGCGAGACGATGGCGATGTGGAGCGGCGTCGCGCGCGACCCGACCTGAGCGACGTACGACACCGAGAAGTCGTGCGTCACCAGGGCGTACTCCATCAACAGGTTCGCCGCCAGCATGACACCGGCGAAGGCGAGTGCCAGGCGCCGCACCAGCTTGAGAGCCGACTCCGAACGCCGCGCTCCGGCGACGAAGCCGATCGGCGTGCCGAAGGCGCACAGAAACAGCGCCACCAAGGCGAGACCCTGCCCGACGAGCGAGGTCAACTCGTCTCGCCCTCGAACTTCATCGTCCGCATCAAGTGCTCCATGTCCCGCGTGTCCTCTTCGTCCGGCGGCCGGTACTCGTTGTCGTGCTTGACCATCAGCCGCTGGGTCTGGAAGGTGTCGTTCGGCCCCATGGTCCCTTCGACGACCACGCCGATCCCCTCACGGAACATCGCCGGGGGGACCGCCTCGGAGCGCACCGAGACCACGGTCGTGCCGTCGGTCACCTCGAACAGGAGTTCGGAACCCTCACCGTAGGCGATCGATCCGGGTGCCACCAAGCCGCCCAGCCGGATGGATGCCCCGACCGCCCGATCACCCGCCTCGAGCAGCTCGGTCGGACTCCAGTAGTAGACCAGGTTCTCGCCGATCCCTCCCAGGGCGATGAACGCCAATACGCCGGTGGCGATGGCGAGCGACAGAACCAGAACGATCCGACGGCGACGTCGTGCGACACTCATGACCTACCTCCTCTTCCACCGCTGCCACGCCGGCGGGCTTTCAAACTGTAGGCGTAACCCACCAGCACGGCGACGGTTATGCTGTACGCGGCGATGACGTAGCTCCATCCACCGACGATCACTCCTTCAGGCAATTTCGACCTCCTCGACGGGCAGCGCGGCGGGCGGATCGACCGCTTCGGCGCGGCGGCGCTCGAACTCGAGCCGGGCACGCTGCCAGGCGAACCAGATGGCGATGCCGAGGATCGCGAACGAGTTGATCCTCAGCGGCAGCACCATGGCGGGATCCATTGTGTCGGGCGTCGACTGCACCTGGTGCAGGCTGCGCCACCAGCGCACGCAGAAATAGACCAGAGGCACGTCGACATAGGCGACGATCGTGGCGATGGCGCTCCAGGTCTGACGGCGCTCCGCTTCGGGGATGAAGGAGCGCAGGGCCAGAATACCGGCGAACAGGAGCGCCATGATCAGAGAGGTGGTCAGTCGGACGTCCCAGTCCCACCACACCCCCCAAGTGGCACGCGCCCAGATCATCCCCTGGACCAGCAGGAGGGCGTTCAGCACCACGCCGGTCTCGATGGCACCGGTCATCCAGGCGTCCCAACCCTCGCGATCCGACCACAGCGAGCCGATCGCCAGGACGAAGGCGGCGGTGAACGCCAGCAGCGCCACCCAGGCGCAAGGCACGTGCACGTACATGATCCTCTGGACCTCGCCCATATGGCGCTCGGGGGGAGCAACGAAAAGGCCGATGTAGGAGCCCACCAGCAACAGGGCCACACCGACCAGACCGATACCACCGACAATCGAACGCTTCATCCTCAACCTTCCTCGATAGCGAAGGGGAACAGAACGCCGCACAGGCTCCAATAGATCACGTCGAAGCCCGCCAGGAGCAGGAGCCACGACCTCATCTGCTCCATCGGATCACCCGCCAGAGCGAGCGCCATGGCCTTCACCGATCCTAGCAAAACCGGTACCACCAGAGGGAAGAGCAAAACCGGTAGGACGACGTCCTGGCTGCGCAATCGGCTGGTCATGGCGGCATACAGCGTGCCCGGCGCCGACAGGCCCGCCGCGGCTAGCAGCCAGATGCCGAGCAGCTGACCGAGCGACAGCCAGTCGAGCTCGACGGCGTAGAGCACCAGAGCGATCGGCACCAGCACCGGTGCCAGCACCAGGAGGAGCAGGGTGCTTCCGAGCGCCTTGCCGTAGAAGATGGCCAGCGGCTCGACCGGCACCAGGAGCAGACCTTCGAGGCCGCGATCCTCCTGCTCCAGGCGAAAGCTCTCGGCCAGTCCGAGAGTCGAGCTCAACAGTAACGCCAGCACCAGAAAACCGGCCGCGCCGGCCCGCAGGGCGCTCGAGTCCGGACCGACGGCGAACGAGAACAGCAACAGGGTGACGACGCCGAACAGCAGTACCGACACGAAGCGCGATCGGCCACGCCACTCGAGCAGGGCGTCCTTCTTGAGGACGATCACCGCCTGCCGGACCCAGCTCATCGCATCGCCTCGACCCGCCGACCGGCATCGAGCGGCGGCCCCGTCCATACCTTCTGGCCGGAGCGCAGGACCACGGCCCGATCGCACAGCTCGGCCGCCACGTCCAAGTCGTGCGTGGCCAGCAGCATGGTGACCCCACGGCGGCGGAACTCGGCGATCCAGGTCCTCAACAGATCCCGCCCGGCGGCGTCGAGCGACGAGAACGGCTCGTCCCAAAGCACCAGGGCCGGCTGCTCGAGCCGCGTACGCAACAAGGTCAGCCGTTTCCGCATGCCGGCCGAGAACCCGCCGACGAGCTGGTCGCGGGAGCCGGCCAAACCGACTTCGTCCAGCAGCTCGGCGAGAGCTTCGTCGGTCGCGTCGCGGTCGCTCAATCCGGCCCACAGCCGGACCGTCTCGAGGGCGGTCAGGCGCTCGTACAAGAAGGCGTGATGCGACACCATCGCCAACCGTTCCCGACAGGAAACGGCGTCACGGCGAGGATCTTCGCCAGCCACACGAACGGTCCCGGTGGTCGGTCGATAGAGGCCGGCGAGCAGGCGCAAGAGGGTCGTCTTGCCCGAGCCGTTCGGGCCGGCCAACAGCACGACGGCGCCGGCCTCGATGTCGAGATCGACGTGGGCCAGGGCCCAGTGGCGACCGAAGCGACGACCGAGTCCCCGAACGGAGACCAGC
>JAWVZD010000131.1:0-6081 GCA_033722395.1 Thermoanaerobaculia bacterium
GGAAAAAGAGATCTTCCCGTATGATCGCCGACAACCATCGAACGATCAGCGCAACACCGTGCGCCGCATGTCGTATCAGAGCCGGAACTTCCGGAGTCGTCGAGCTCGCCACCGCGCCGGGTTCGCGGTTCCGCCCGTCGACCTCCGATGAAGCGCACCCGAGAGAGACTCGAGCAGGCGCGCCAAAAGGTGCGCGAGTACGCCGGCGATCTGTCGGTCGGCGAGATCAGGCGGCTGTTCGACCGCGACGCGGTCGAGGCCTACGAGCGGCTGGCCCGAGATCACGCCGGGCGCGAGCCGGAGGAGCCGTTCGAGCGCTCCGTCCATCGGCTGAAGGTCTTCTTCGTCGGTATCTCGTCGAAACTGTCGCCGGCGCGCCGGGTCCTCTTCACCCTCGGCGTGGCACTGGTGGTATGGAGCGTCTTCGACCTGATCGTCGACGTCACCGGCGACTCGGACTCTCCGGCTCTGCTCCTGCTCGCCGCGCTGATCTTCCTCTTCCTCTTCGCCATGGAGGTGGTCGACCGGCTCCGAGTGCGTGACGAGCTCGAGGTCGCCAAGGAGCTACAGAGCGGGCTGCTGCCAGAGGGCGCGCCGCGAATCGGCGGCTATCGCTTCGCCCACTCGTATCGCACCGCCAACGAGGTCGGCGGCGACTACTACGACTTCCTACCCTTGCCCGACGGGAGACTCGCTCTGGTAGTCGGAGACGCCAGCGGCCACGGCATGGCCGCCGGCCTGTTGATGGCGATCGCCAACGCCACTTTGAAGACGGCTCTCGACGTCTCGCCGGAGCCCGCCCAGGTACTCACCATCCTCAACCGCTCGCTGTGCCGCACCGGCAGCCGACGCGCCTTCATGACGCTGTTCTATGCCGTGCTGACGCCGGAGGACGGCCGCCTGGACTACGTCTGCGCCGGCCACCCGTTTCCGCTCCTGCGACGGGCCGACGGACGGATCGAGGAGCTCGGCCGTGGCGGCCTGCCGTTGGGGATGAAGAGCGACCTCGACATCCGGGTGCTGTCGACGCGGCTCGAGCCGGGGGACCTGCTGCTGCTCTACTCCGACGGTATGGTCGAGGCGGTGAGTGGTGACCGCGGCGCCTTCGGCTTCGACCGCCTGCGCGAGCTCCTGGCGACGGCGGCCTCGCCTCGGGCGGTACACGATCGCATCCGGACCGCCTTCGACCGCTTTCTCGACGGCGAGCCGCTGACCGACGATCTGACCCTCGTGGTTCTTGCTCGCGACGCCGTGCTCCCGCCGCCTCCGGCCGGCGACTGAGACCGAGCGCCGCCCCTACCGGCGCTCGACCACCATCGCGAAGCCGACTCCACCCGCCGCGCAGACCGTCGCGAGGCCGAGGTTCTTCTCCTGCCGGCCGAGCTCGTGGAGGAGTTGCATGGTGACCCGCGCCCCGGTGGCGCCGAACGGGTGGCCGATGGCGATCGAGCCGCCGTTGACGTTGAAACGATCGAAATCGACCACGCCCAGCGGCTCGCTGCGGCCGAGCTCGTGGCGGGCGAACTCGGCCGACGCGAACGCCTTGAGATTCGACAGGATCTGCGCCGCGAACGCCTCGTGCATCTCGATCAGGTCGATCTCCGCCAGGCCGAGACCGGCCCGGTCGAGGGCCACCGGCGCGGCGTAGGCCGGTCCCTGCAGGAGCTGCGTGGCGGGATCGAGCGCGGCGTACGCCCACGAGCGGACGAAGCCCAGCGGCGTCAGACCCAACCTGTCGGCCTTCTCCTCGCTCATCAACAGCACCGCCGAGGCCCCGTCGGTGATCGGGCTCGAGTTGCCCGCCGTCAGCGTGCCGTAGCGCTTGTCGAACACCGGCGCGAGCTCCGACAGCGCCTCGGCCGAAGCGTCGAAGCGGATGCCGCTGTCGACCGAGATCGCCTCGTCGTGATCGGGAGCCGGATAGGTGGTGACCACCTGAGCGGCGAAGCGCTCCTCCTCGACCGCCCGGGCGGCGCGCTGATGCGACATCAGCGCGATCTCGTCCTGCGCCTGCCGCGAGATGTCGTTCTCGCGCGCCATCTTCTCCGCCGATTCACCCATCGTCAGGCCGGTCGTGTGCTCGGCGATCGCCGGCGGCACGGGCACCAGATCCGACGGCCGGACCTTGGCCAGGATCGATGCCTTCTGGCCGAGCGATTTCGCCTTACCGAACTCCATCAGGCGCCGCGCGGCACCCTTCGAGTAGCGGATCGGCACGTTCGAGAGCGACTCGGCACCGCCCGCCAGGACCACCTCCGCCTGACCGGCGAGGATCGACTCGGCGGCGGTGGTGATGGCACGATTCGACGAAGCGCATGCCAGATTGACCGAGCTGCCGGGGATGCGATGCGGCAGGCTGGCCCGGAAGACCACCTCCCGACCGAGATTGGGAGCGTTCAAGGCCGGGATGACCACACCGAAGATCGAGGCGTCGATCTCCTCCGGATCGACGGCGGTGCGCTCCACGAGCTCCGCCGCGGCGACCCCGGCGAGATCGACGACGTCCATGTCGCGAAACGAGGTCCCCGCCTTGACGAACGGCGTGCGGCAACCGGCGACGACGGCGACGCGGCCGCCCGGCCCGGTGAGTGACCGCGAGCTCACCGGAGACGTGGCGGGTGGCGTCGACGGGCCACGCGTCCACACGGTGTCGGCACGCTCGACGATCTCCTCTCGTGCCAAGCTGGTATTTTCCGGCGGCAGAGCCGGGCGATTCCGACCGTCGTCGTTCATCCGTCTCCGCGGGAGTCCGTCGTCGCCACGCGACGTAGTAGACGCGTGACCTTCTCTTCGATCACCGAGCGCATCAGGCTGGCCGGCGGACCGAGCCGAGCGTGTCCGATGAGCTGACCCGACTCGACACGCACCGTGGCACTCGCTCCCGGTCCCTCGAGGTGCAGAACGTCCCCTTCCCAGCGACTGGTGAACCAACCCGGGGCGACGAGATCTCGCAACGCCTCTTCAAGATCGGAACGAATCTCGGCCATCCCCTGCCGATTCGTCGGAATCGCCACCCGCACCTCTTCCATCGGCGAGAACTTACCACACGGACTACCGCGCGATCGGCCGTCACGGGGCACCGTCATGGGGCGCCTGGCACGGGTCCTGCTACATTGTCCCGCCAGGTATGCGAGTCCTCGTACCTCCCCTCGTGGCAGCCCTCCTTCTCGGCGCCGTGATCCTGCCGGCACAGCAGGTGTCCGACCCCGATCTCTTCGCCAAGAGCTTGAGCGCCACCCAGCAGGCGCTGGCGCAGTACGGTCGCCACGACGTTCCCGAGGAGCTTCGCCGCGTCAACGACATCGGCTACCGCATCGCCAGGGAGTCTGGCTTCCAAGAGTTCCCCTTCACCTTCCACCTCATCGACATGCCGGAGCCGAACGCCTTCGCCCTGCCCGGCGGACAGATCTTCCTGACTCGGGGGATGCTCGATCTCGACCTCGACGACGACATGCTGGCCGGCCTCCTCGGACACGAGATCGCTCACGTCGTCGAGCGTCACGGCGTCCGCATGCAGAAGCGGGCCACACTGCTGAACGCCTTGAGTCAGGCGCTCCTCGTCGGGGTGATGATCGCAGCCGACGACAGCTCGCGCCGGCCAGCCGATCCCTACTACGATCCGCGCGACCCGCGCGCCCGTGGCTCCGTCAAGGGCGACATGATCCAGGGCACCTACGCCGCCGGCATCGTCGTCACCGAGCTGTTGCTGCGCGGCTACAGCCGCGAGTTCGAGGACGAGGCCGACGAGGAGGGTCAGCGATGGGCGGCCGGGGCCGGCTTCGACCCGGACGGCACCCGACGTCTGATGGCCCGCATGGAGGCGCGCATCCCGCAGACCAAGACCTACGGCTACTGGCGCACCCATCCGTTCTTCGACCAGCGGGTCCTCGCCGCCGAGGTGCGCCGCGAGCTCCTGACCGTGCAGTCGCCACGTCCGGCCGACGACTACCGCAGCCGCACCCAGAAGGAGCTGCTCGCCCTCACCGACCTGCCGAAGCTCGCCCCCGAGCTGGTCGAGCTGCTGCGCTGGCAGGCGCTCAACGCCTGGCCGCAGGGAGAGCTGGCCGACCAACTCCGCCTCGACCGCCTGCACCGCCAGCGCGAGGAGCTACTGGCTCAGACCGAGCTGCGGCAGGACCTCACCGCACTGGTCGAGGCGTACCGCGAAGAGATCGCCACGGTACGCGAGCTCACCCCGAAGAGTCCGTTCATCACGACCGCACGCCAGGAGATCGAAGAGCTCGAGCGGCTGCGCGACGAGCGCTATCCGAGCTTCGTCGAGACCTGGAAGCAGCGCGTCTTCGAGACCGGGTTCCTGGAGACGTTCCTCAGCAACTATCCGGAGTCGGAGTACGCCGACGCCGTGGCGCTCGCTCTGGGCGACGCCTACAGCCGCAGCCGTCGGCAGACCGAGGCGGTCGAGCAGTACCTGACCGCCTGGCGAGCCGCTCCCGACAGCGAGGCGGGCCGGCGCGCTCGAGCCGGTCTGCGCAACCTGGTGCCGTACCTCGATCGTCTGAGCGCCCTGCAGCGTCTCGCCGAGCAGGACGACCTCGAGCTGGCCCGCCTCGCCGAGGAGCGTCTGCAGAAGATGGCATCGACCTACAAAGAGCTCGAGAACGGCGCCGAATATCTCAAGCGATTCCCCGACGGCCCGTACCAGGAGCCGGTGGCTCGCCGCCTCGACGCGCTGGCCAACGAGCTGTTGGGCGAGCTCCTCCTGTATCAGGCGGTCGGCGACACGGTGAAGGCGCTCGAGCGGATCCGGGTGATCCTGACCCACGCGCCGCTGTCGCCGGCGGCAGACAAGCTGCGGCAGAGGGCCGTCCTCGACAGCTAGCCGTAGAATCGAACGACGGTCCCGTGGACGATCTGTCCGATGAGCACACCGATCCTCGCCTTCGCCACCCTCTTTCTCAGTCTGGTCGTCGGACCGCATCCGGTGGAAGTGCGGGTCGACGATTCGGTCGAGCGGGTCGCCCTCGAGCTCGATGGGAGCCGCGTGGCGGTGCTCGGCGAGCCGTCGTGGCGGGGAACGGTCGATTTCGGCGGACGTCTCGAGCCGCACCGCCTCGAGGCGATCGCCCTCGACGCGGCGGGTGAAGAGCTGGCACGCACCGTCCAGTGGATCAATCTGCCGACGCCGGGCGCCGACGTGGAGGTCCTGCTGGCGCGGGACGGCGACGGTCGCAACGTCGCCTCGCTCACCTGGGCCAGTGTCACCGGCTTGGCGCCCGAGAGCATCCGTCTGATCTTCGACGGCGCGCCGCAGCTTACTGGCGGTCGCGATGTCGATCACCTCGCCCCAGGGTGAGTCGGAATGTTCGTAGGGCGACCAGACGAAGAGCGGTACCCGTAGCGCCTCGAGGTAGTGGCGCACCTGGTCGACCGACAGGTAGCTCGCGTCGGCCGGTGCCTCGCCGAGGATCAGGACCACGGCTCGCCGGCGGTTCCTCTTGAGAGCGTTCAGTCCGGCGACGGCAACGGCATCGGCGAGCATCTGGCCGTCCGCGGCTGGTGCGGGTGGTGGAACCCGGGCGAGAAACCAGCCGAGGCCGCCGTCGCGGGGCGACATCCAGCCGTAGGTGGACGGAAAGGTCCAGCGACCCGACGGGCTCTGAACCAGGAACGGCCAGAAGAAGCCGAGATTCTGATCCTTGCGCAGTCGCCCGTCGAAGCGACCCGAGAAGACCGACCGATTCACGCCGCGGGCGGTCGCCCGCGGCCCCATCCCGACGAGTCGCTCCAGGCGAGGCTGCACGGCGTGATCGCGGATGACGATGATCTCGGCGGGACCCTCGTCGACGGCGGCGATACGACCGGCCCGACCGCCGACCGAGAACCAGTCCGCCAGATCCGGCGGCGCCGGCAATCGGCTACCGGGTGCCAGGACGATCGGGATGGCGGTCAGCTCGGTGTTGAGCTGGTCGCCGTACGAGCCGCCGAAGGTCACCTCCTCGACCGCGCTGATGTTGTCCGGAAACTCCACCTCGACACGCAGGAAGTGGAGTTGCTCCGGATCGTGCGGCGGCAGGACGATGCGTTGCGGGTCCGCAACCGCGACCGGCGCGCCGTCGAAGA
>JAWVZD010000132.1:0-6047 GCA_033722395.1 Thermoanaerobaculia bacterium
TCGATCTCGGTCCCGAGGGCGGAGCGGAAGGAGGACGCTTGGTGGCGGCCGGAACGCCGGAGGAGGTGGTCGGTGTCGAGGCGAGCCATACCGGTGCGGCGTTGCGCCCGGCGCTCGAGGCCGTCGGGGCGCTGGCGGCTGGATGATGCCTTGTAAACGGCGATAGAATGCCGACAGGACTCGTTTCCGAAGCGGAGGGGGGATGAATCGACGCCCGATTCGTGTTGCTCGATTCGGGGGCCGATTCGTCGATCGGGCCCCGGAGCGGATGAGATGACGGACAGCGGAAATCGGTTCGCCGAGAAGCGGCGCATTCTACAGCTGGAGACGCTGTACGACCTGGCGCTGGCACTGCATGCCCACAAGCCGGAGCAGGTGCTGGCCGACGACCTGCTGCAGCGCGTCTGTGCGGTGCTCGATCCGGCAGCGGCGGTGGCGGTGACCCGCGATCCGTTCGGAGGAGCGCGCGCCGTCGCCAGCGTCGGCTGGGCGGGTGTCCCGCCCGAGGGCGGCGAGCTGCTGAGCGGAGCGTTGTGGAAGGAGCTCCTGGCGAGCGGTCAGTCGGTGGCGCGGCACGACGGCGAGCTCGCCGGCCGGGCCTTCGAGCAGCTCGTGGCGACACCCCTTTCGAGCCGGGGGGTCTTCCTGGGCTACCTCGCCGTGCTCGACAAGGAGGTCCGCAGTGGCGACAGCGTCGCCTTCACCGACGAGGACAGGCGGTTCCTGAAGTCCGTCGCTTCCCTCGCCGGCGTGGCGCTCGATCGTGCTCGGCAGGTGGAGACCCTGGCGGTCGAACGCGACCGGCTCGAGGAGGAGAACAAGCTCTTCAAGGACCGCTTCGCGCGCGACATCGCCGGGCATCGCGTGGTGGCGCACGCGCCGCCGATCCGGCGCGCCTTGGAGCTCGTGGAGAGGGTCGCGCCGCGCGGCGTGAGCGTCCTGGTGCGAGGCGAGAGCGGTACCGGCAAGGAACTCGTCACCAAGATCCTGCACATCCTGTCGGGTCGCAGCGGCTCCCTGGTGGCGCTCAACTGCGCCGCTTTGCCGGAGTCGCTGCTCGAGAGCGAGTTGTTCGGCATCGAGGGCGGTGTGGCGACCGGCGTCGAGGCGCGCCGCGGCAAGCTGGAGCTGGCCCATCGCGGCACCCTCTTCCTGGACGAGATCGGCGACATGGACCCGGCCCTGCAGGTGAAGCTGTTACGGGTCCTGCAGGAGCGCGAGGTGGTGCGGGTCGGTGGGCACCAGGCGGTGCCGGTCGACGTGCGGCTGGTCGCCGCGACCCACCAGGATCTGGAGGATCTGATCCAACAGGGCCGCTTCCGCGAGGACCTCTACTACCGCATCAAGGGCGTCGAGATCTCGGTGCCCGCCTTGCGGGAGCGGCGCGAGGACATCCCGCACCTCATCCGGCACTTCTCGGAGGACTTCTGCCGGCGGGAGGAGATCCCGCTACCTCAGTTCTCGCAGGAGGCGCTGGCGCTGCTTCTGAGCTACGACTATCCGGGGAACGTCCGCGAGCTGCAGAACCTGGTCGAAGGTGCCGTGTCGCTCTCCGAAGGGGCGATCGACCGGGAGCTGGTGCAATCGCTCCTCAACGTCCCCGCCACCGCGCCGGCTCCGGAGGCGTTGGAGCTCGCAGCGGCGGAGCGGCGGCATATCGCACGGGTGCTCGAGATCACCGGCGGCAACAAGTCGCGAGCCGCCCGCCTACTGGGCGTCGATCGGCGCACGCTGCAGCGCAAGGGCTTCTGAAGGCCCTCCAGATGCGACATATTGCCGCAACTGCGACATTACTGTAACAAGAGGTCTCGCCGGGTTCTTTTTGCCGCACTAGTGGGGTTTCTCGAGAGAAATCGATCTTTGGGTGCGACATTATGTCGCAGCTGTGTCTCGGGCAATTTGTCGCTCCTGTGGTGGTAGATGAGGGTAAGTCGTTTGTTTTCAATTATTTAGGGATTCTCCTCATGGGAGGGTGGGTTTGGCAGACGGTTTGCGACGAGGTTAGGGCACCCGAGAGGAGAGTTTCATGTTCGAGAGCGTACGGCAGAGCCTGGCCCTTCCCCGACTACGAGTCGACATGTTGCTCGCGGCGGCGACCGTGTCGAGCTTCGCCTGGCTGCTGATCCACGATCTCCTGCACCCTTTCGCGGTCTACCTTTTGCAACTCTACTTGTCGTTCTAGTAGAGTTCCCTCGACCTACCGGGAGCGCGGTCTCTCTTTTTCCGATGGCTAGTTCAGCCAGCCAAGGGGTAAATCTAACTCTCCCCATCCGTCCCAACATGGAGATGACGGCCTCGAAGACGGCCACGGCGCTCGCCGAATCCATGGGGATGAGTCCGGATAAGATCGACGAGGTCCGGATGGCGGTCGTCGAGGCTTGCATCAACGCGTTCGAGCACAGTCAGGCGAAGGACGGACGCGTCTACATCACCTTCGAGGTGCTGGGCGAGGGGGAGACGCAACGGCTGCAGATCACCGTCGAGGACACCGGAGTAGGATTCGCACCCGGCGAGGTCGAAGCTCCGAGAATCGAGGACAAGCTGAAAGCGGCCCGTAAGCGAGGCTGGGGACTTCAGATCATCAAGGGCTTGATGGACGAGGTGGAGATCGACTCCGGCGACCACGGCACCACCGTGGTGATGAGAAAGCTCCGATGATCGTGAGGATGGAGAGATGACCGAGACGCTGAAAGTGACCCGGGATCGGCGCGACGGCCTGGCGGTGATCTACACCGAGGGGTACATCAACAATCAAGGTGGCGAGGAGATCGCCCGCGTCGCCTACGAGTTGATCGACGAGGGGGAGAAGGTCCTGCTGCTCAATCTGCGGGGGACGAAGATCGTCAACTCGATCGGTATCTCCATTCTGATCGAGATCATCGAGAAGATGATCGAGATCGACGGCAAGCTCGCCTTCTGCTGCCTGACGCCGACGATCGAGAAGACCTTCCACATCATGGGCTTGGCTCAGTACGCCGGGGTCTACGAAGACGAGGAGCAGGCCGTCGCCGAGCTCGCCGGCTAGGTCGGCCGATGACGCCGCCATCCGGCATCGAGGCCGAGACCGCCGAATGGCTGGAGCTCGCCCGCCTGGCGGGTGATGCGCCGCGCGACAGCGAGTACCTGAAGCGCCTGCTCGACGCCTACCGTCAGGCCCGCGAGGCGGAGGCGGCGGCACTCTACTTCCGTTTCGAAGACACCTCCCTCCAGCGCCACGTGGCGATCGGCGAACCGCCTCTGCCGGCGCGGCTCGAACAGACCGAAGGGGGCGATCTCGACCTGCTGAGCTGGAGCGGGGGCGCGGTCGCCTGTCGCGCGCCCCAGCGCGACGCGCCTGCACCGCTCACCACCCTCCTGGCCACCGCCCTCGAGGTCTCCCGCCAGCGTCAGCAGCTCAAGCGGCAGGGATTCGAGGCCAAGCTGCGGGGTGTGCAGCTCGAGGCGCTCTACGACGTCGGTCTGGCGATTACCTCGATGCTCGACATGGAGGAGCTCTCCGAGGCGATCCTGCTGCGGGCGGTGTCGCTGCTCGATGCCCGCCGCGGCGCCCTCTATCTGCTCGAGGACGAGCGGTTTGCCCTGCAGCGCACCATCGGAGGCGATGCCGCCGAAACGATCCAGCTCGACGACCCGGTGCTCGCCGCCCTGCTACGCGGCGAGGCGGTCGGCGAGCAGGCTCTGGTGCCCGGAGCGGTCCACCTGCTGCTCGAGCCGATCGAGAGCGAGGCCGGACGGCGCGGGCTGCTGATCGTCGCGGACAAGGAGAGTCGCACCGGCGTCGGGCCGTTCGGGCGAAGCGACCAGCGAACACTCGAGCTGTTCGCGAATCAGGCGGCGATCGCGCTCGAGAACGCCCGCCTGCATCGGGAGGCTCTGGAGAAGGAGCGGCTCGAGAGAGAGATGGAGCTCGCTTCCGAGATCCAGCGGCGTCTGCTGCCGACGACGATTCCGGTGGTACCCGGATTCGAGCTCTACGGTTGGAGTCGGCCGGCGCAGCAGGTCGGTGGCGACTACTACGACTTGATCGTGCTGGGGGACGGACGGTGCGGTCTGGTGGTGGGGGACGTCTCCGGCAAGGGGATGCCGGCGGCTCTGATGGTGTCGACGGTCCATTCGGCGCTGCGTCTGCTTCTCGACCGTCTGACGGTCGGCCCCGAGCTGATCGAGCGCCTCAACCGGCACATCTCCGAGACCAGCGCGCCGAACAAGTTCATCACCTTCTTCTTGGCCGAGGTCGTCGGCGGCGTGAGCGCGGGCGATCGGAGCGAGATGCGCTTCCTGAATGCCGGTCACAATCCTGCCTTGTTGGTCTCTCCCTCGGGCGAGATGCGTCGCTTGGAGACCTGCGGACTGCCTCTCGGTCTCCTCCCCGACAGCACCTACGACGCGGGGAGCGTCGGCATCGGTCCGGGCGATCTGCTGTGCGTCTACAGCGACGGAATCACCGAGGCGGTCTCACCGGACGACGAACAGTTCGGTATGAGTCGCCTGTGCGAGGTGCTCGTCTCCTGTCGCGAGGAGCCGCTCGAGACGATCGTCGCCACCATCGATCGCACCACGGCCGAGTTCGCCGGTGGGATGCCGCAGGCGGACGATCAGACGTTGGTGCTGGTACGTCGGCGGGTCGACGACTAGAGCATCGGATCGGGCTTCAGGCCGACGACCTCGGCGAGGGACAGCGCTGGCGCCGTGATCCCGCCGACGAACGAGCCTAGCGACCAGGTGACCATTTCGGCGCCCAGTCCCGACACGTTCGACAGCGCCCGGAGCAGACTGTCCTCCCAGATCAGATCGGGCAGCGGTCTGCCGAGCGTCCCGCCTTCGATCCGACGAGCGCCTCGCGCCCGGGCGCGGAAGCGGACCCTGAGCGGGTCGTAACACTCGACGTGGTCGAGCCAGCCGATGCAGACGCCATCGGCCGACTCCTCGAGAAGCTTCTGATGCGGGTCCTCACCGGGGAGCAGGAAGAGGTTCTGTGCCACGGCGTCGTTGCCCGCCACGGCGTGGCCGGTCGGCGGCAGCCCGAGGAGGGCCGCTTGTCGTTGGTCGAGAGCCGGGGTCTTCGGGGTCCCCTTGACGACCAGGTCGACCGGTCGCTTGGCGGTTCCCTCGAAGTCGAACGGAAACGGCAGAGCGCTCTCGTCGGTGGCGTCGTCCCGCAGCCCGAGCCTCCGATCGAGCACCTGGACACCCATGTGCTCGCGCAGGAACGAGGTGCCGTCGTGGTACGAGGAGGCGGTCAACGCGGTGGTGTTGAGAAGATCGATCAGCCGGATCGTGGCTTCTTGCGCCAGCACCAGCGTCGTCTTGTCGGTGGGCAGCTCGGCCGCCGGACCGCGGCCGTGTCGCCGCCTGGCGCGGTGCATCAGGGCGTCGAAGTCGAGCCCGTCGAGGCTCCGGCTCGAGGCGGCGGCGCGGCCCGCCCCGGGAGCCCGTCCACACCGCGCCCGAACCGTGACCTGGGTGGTGCGAGCGCGTCGCGTCAGCCCGCGGGAGTTCATCACCACCAGCTCGGTGACTCCCCAGTCGATGCGCGCCTCTTCGCGGCCCTCGAGCTCGTCCGCCAGGATTCGCCTCGCCGCCTCGGCGTCGAGGGCGGCGATCGCCTCGTCGTAGAGCGAGGGGATGGCGCTCGGCTCGACGTCGTCGGCCGGCAGGTGAGGGAGACCGGGCAGCGCGTCGCGCGTGCGTGACTGCGCGATCGCTTGCCGGATCGCCGACTCGATCTCGCCGTCCGACGCCGTGCCGCGACGGAAGGCGCCCAGGCGACCGCCCTCCAGGACCCTCGCGAACAGCGTCGTCTCGCGGTGCTCCGGCGGGTCGGACGAGCTGTCCCGGGAGCGCGCCGTGCCGCGTCGCGCGTCCAGCCAGACGAGCTCGGTCTCGTCGGCCGGAGAGCGTCGAAGACCGCGCCTCAGGCGGTCGACGACCTCGTCGCTCGGCGGGTCGGCTCGCTCGTGGCGTCGCCCCCGCCTCCGACCGCGACCGCTTCTCGGCCTCCCCTTGGGCTCAGGCATGGCCGAGCACCCGCTTCGGTTCGTTCGGCA
>JAWVZD010000133.1:0-6021 GCA_033722395.1 Thermoanaerobaculia bacterium
CCGTCGAGGTCCGACAGCAACTGGTGGGAGAGATCGACGACGCTCCGCCCCGCGTGTCCGGTGCGCAGGATCAGAGCCAGCAGCTCGCCGTCGGAGAGGGCTGCGGCACCGAGCGCGAGCAGCCTCTCGCGCGGTCGATCGGGTCGACCGCCGTTCCGGGCCGGAACCGATACCACCTCCCTCCCGGCCTCGTCGTTCCCTCTGTTTCGACTCTTCGTCTCGGCCACGATTCGCTCCACGACCCGATCGAGCGGCTTCGATCGGCTCAGACGGAAATCGGGCAGGGTATCGCACCATCATGGCCGCCGCCGATCGAACAAACACCCCGTCACGGGAGGACCCGACGGGCTCTTCACCGCCATCGCGCTCGCCTACTCCTTCTCAGCTCTCCCGGCGATGGCTCGGTTCTCACGCGGTCGCTGGACGAGTCGAGAGGTCCGAAGAGGGCCGCCTCGACGGCCGACTGCTAGACTAAAGCGTAGAACGTACTCTCAATCACTTCGTGTCAGGAGGAGGGAACATGGAGAGAGTCGGAAAGTACGCCTTCATCGTCGGAATCGTCGTCGCCCTGATCGCCGGTGTGACGGTGGTCCCCTGGGCGCCGGCTGCCCTCGCGGTGCTCGGCGTCGTCGTCGGGCTGCTGAACGTCGCCGCAGAGGAGACGCACGGATTTCTACTCGCCGCCATCGGTCTGATGATGAGTGCCACCGCGCTCGACGTCATGCCGGCGGTCGGCGAAGCGCTGGCGCCGTTCGTAGGCAATCTGGTCGCCTTCATCGGCGCTGCCGTCTTCGTCGTCGCGATCAAGACTCTGCTCGAAGTGGCGCGCGACTGAGGGCGTCCGTCTCGCCCTCGGCGAGCCGCTCGGCCATGCGCTCCGTCAGTCGATAGACCGCTTCGAGGGTCTCCGGGTCGAGGTTCTCGGCCCGGTCGGCCGCCGAATGGACCGCCAGGGTCGCCCGGCCGAGCGAGCCGCTGGAGAGGGTCAAGCACGGCAGACCTCGATGGGCGAAGGGGATGGCGTCGATCCCCATCCCCGGCGGGAGCAGTACGCCCCGAGGGCGCAGTCCGAGCGCCTCGGCCTCTCGGCGCGCCAGCTCCGAGAGCTCCTTCGAGAACCAGTACCCGAAGCCGTAGCGCTCCAGCAGAACGATCCGCCCCGGCGCGCCGGCCCCATCGAGGTTGAGAACGTACACCGGTCGTTCGCCAGGGCCGTCCGGGAAGTGGCGGTCGAGGTAGCGCATGGCGCCGATCATGTGGTCCTCCTCGGCGCCGGTCGACAGAAAGCGCAGCTCGGCGCGATCGCCGATCCGCGCCGGCAGCCGCTGAGCCAACGCCAGCAGGACGGCGAGCGAGCCGGCGTTGTCGACCCCCCCGGGCGACTCGTTACCACTGCGCAGGGTCGACAGGAGGACCAAGGCGACGACCCCCGTGCCCCCGACGAGCCAACGAGCCCACGCCGCCGGGGCGGCGACCGCGCCCGCGAGGACGCCGGTCGCCAGAACGAGTACGCCGAGGACCGAGAGTAGCGCCACGACCGTCAGCATCCCCCGCTCGAGCATAGTCAGATTCTGCGACTTGCTGTCGTGGTGCGCCATCAGGAGGATGAGCGGTCGGCCAGCCGCTGGCACCACCCCCTCGACGTTCGAGGTCACCGTGGAGCCCGGCCGCCGGTAGAGCCTCTCCAGCCACGGGAACCAGCCGAGCAGAGAGATCCCGCCGCCTACCGCTACCGCGAGTACGACGATCGCCGCTAGCGGCCGCGACTCGAGCAGCCCCGTGGCGACGGCGAGAGCGAGCGCCGCGGTCGCCAGCATGACGCGTAGCAGGCGCCAGACCGGCGTCAGATCGTAGTCGAACTCCTGCCGGCGCACCTCGCAACCGGCCTGCTCGAGCGCCGTCGCCACGCGCTCGATCACCTCGTCGTCGCCCGCCGTCCCCGGATAGCGGGGAACGGCCAGTCGGGTCGCCTCGTCGCGCAACGCGACGCCGCTCGTCTGCTGCGGCTCCTCCATCGGCCCCGACGAGTCTACAACCGCCGCTGGTAGTTCTCTCTCCGCCGCCGGCGCGGTAGGCTCGGACGATGCCCGACACCCTGCGGTTCTTCGACCTCGACCCGGCGCGCTCCGATCCGGCGGCCAGCGCCGTGCGCCTCCTGCCGATTCCGTTCGAGCGCACCACGAGCTACGGGCAGGGCACCGGCGGCGGCCCGGCCGCCTGCCTCACCGCCTCGCAACAGGTCGAGCTGTGGGACGAGGAGCTCGGGTACGACCCGTCGGTCGCCGGCATCGCCACTCTGCCATCCCTCGTCAGCGAGGAGTCCGACCTCGACCGAGCGGTGGCCGGGCTCGAGTCGGCGGTCGCCGAGAGGCTCGAGGACGATCGTCTGCTGATCGCGGTGGGCGGCGAGCACACCGTCACGGTGCCCTGCTACCGGGCGGCGGCGAATCGCTGGGGCCCGCTCGGCGTGGTGCAGTTCGACGCCCACGCCGACCTCCGGGATACCTACCAGGGCTCGCCTCTGAGCCACGCCTGCGTCATGCGCCGCCTGCTCGACGAGGGTGCCGAGACGCTGGCGATCGGTATCCGCTCGCTGTCCGAGCCCGAGGCCGAGCTGGTGGCGGCACGCGATCTGGCCGTCGTCTGGGGCTCGGAGCTCGAGCGCCTTCGTCCGGAAGCCTTCGAAGCGCTGCTCGACCGGCTGCCGCCGCGCCTCTACCTCACCTTCGACGTCGACTACTTCGACCCCTCGCTGGTACCCGGAACCGGCACGCCGGAGCCCGGCGGCGGGCAGTGGTACCCGACGCTGGCCCTGCTGCGAACGCTCTTCCGGAGGAAGGCGGTGGTCGCCGCCGACGTGGTCGAGCTGGCGCCCCTGGAGGGCCAGCGCCACAGCGAGTTCCTCGCCGCCAAACTGCTCTACAAGCTGGCCGGCTACTGGCTGGCCGAGCGCTGAGACCGGACGCTCGGCAAGCCTCCTCAGCCGGCCAGAACGGCGCCGCCGTTTACGTTGAGGATCTCACCCGTGACGTGCCGCGCCAGTGACGAGGCGAGGAAGAGCACCGGCCCGGCGATCTCCTCGGCGCTCGCTACCCGGCGCAGCGGGATACCGGCCTCGATCCGTTCCCTGCCGCCGCCGGCGAAGACCTCGCGACACATGTCGGTGTCGACCCAACCCGGTGCGACGGCGTTGACCCGCACGCTCGGCGCCAGCTCGCTCGACCACGACTTGGTGGCGGCGATCAGCGCCCCCTTGGAAGCTGCGTACGGGCTGTACTCGGCCTCGCCCCGCTGCCCGGCGGTCGAGCTGATCGAGACCACGTTGCCGTCGGTCGCCCGCTCGAGCCACCCCACCGCCCGGGCGGTGACCCGGAAGACCGCCGCGACGTTGAGCTCCCAGGTCTCGGCCGCCCGCCGGTCGTCGTAGCCCGACAACGGGTTGTGCACCCAGATGCCGGCATTGTTGACGACACAGTCGAGCCCTCCCCAGGCACTCTCGAGCGGTCCGAACAGATCGTCCAAGCCGCCGGGGGCTGCGAGATCGGCGGCGATCCTCAAATGCTCCCGCCCGCCAGCTTCGACGCAGGCCTCCTCGACCGCCCGCGCCGCGCTCTCGTTTGCCCGGTAGTGGACGGCGACCGAGGCGCCGGCGGCGGCGAAGGCATGGCAGCAGGCCGCGCCGATGCCGCGACTGCCACCGGTTACCAGCACCCTGCGTCCGCTCAGATCGATCATCCCGTCCTCCTCTTCAGAGCGACTCGACCGCCATCGCGATTCCCTGGCCGCCGCCGATGCAGGCCGAAGCGATACCGATCCCGCCGCCGCGACGGCGCAGCTCCATCAACAGCGTGAGGACCAGCCGGGTCCCGGTCGCCCCGAGCGGATGGCCGAGTGCGATCGCTCCACCGTTCACGTTCAGGCGCTCTCGATCGAGATCGAGGTCCCGGATCACCGCCAGGATCTGACCGGCGAAAGCCTCGTTGATCTCGAACAGATCGACGTCGTCGAGCTCCATTCCGAGCCGCTCGAGCAGGCGGCGGATGGCAGGCGCCGGGCCGATCCCCATGCGCGACGGCTCTACCCCGACGGTCGACCAGCCGAGGATGCGACCGAGTGGCGACCTGTTCCGCCGCGCCGCCTCCTCCGCGGTGGTCAGCACCATCATCGCCGCACCGTCGACGATGCCGGAGGCGTTGCCCGCCGTCACCGAGCCTTCCGGATCGAAGGCGGGGGCCAGCCGGGCGAGGTTCTCCAAGGTAGTCCCCGGCCGCATGTGATCGTCGCGCTCGAACCGCTCGACCGCACCGCGGCGCTCGACCTCGACCGGTACCACCTCTTCGGACAACCGCCCCTCCTCCCAGGCCGCCGCGGCACGCTCCTGGCTCGACACCGCGAACTCGTCCTGCTCGCGGCGCGAGATGTCGTGATCCCGCGCCAGGTTGTTGCTGGTCTCCGCCATGAAGCAGCCGCAGTACGGATCGCGCAGAGCGACGAACAATAGATCCTGCAACGTTCCCTGGCCGAGCTTCAGTCCCTGCCGGGCTCCCCAGATGCAGTGCGGTGCCTGACTCATGTTCTCCATCCCGCCGACCAGGCAGGTCCGGGCCTCTCCCGCCAGGATCATGTGTCCGCCCGAGACGATCGACTGGATTCCCGAGCCACACAGCCGGTTCACGGTGAGCGCCGGCACCTCCTTCGGCACGGCGGCACCGAGAGCCACGTGGCGCGCTCCGTAGATCGCGTCGGGCGACGTCTGCAGGGCGTTGCCGACCACACAGTGGTCGATCTCCTCCGGCGCCGTACCGGTCCGTTCCAGGGCCTCGCGGGCCGCCAGGACACCGAGCTCGATCGCCGACAGATCGGCGAACCAGCCGTTGTACTCCGCCATCGGCGTCCGTGCGCCGCCCAACAGCACCAGCTCCTCGACTTTCATCAGCAGATCTCCTCGCCGTTCGTCATCGTCTCGGCTTCGTTTCTACCACGTGAGAGGGCGCCTCGAAAACGGCCCTCAGAGAAGACCGGCGTGGCGCACCAGCTCGGCCCGCAGCGGGCCGAGGTCGACCTCCACGCCGCTCCGATGGGCCAACATGACGACGCCCGCACCGCGCTCCGGACAGACCCAGACCGTGCCCCCGGTAAACCCGTCGTGGCCGTAGGCCGACCCCCCGAGGAGCCGACCGGCGGCGGTCTCCGGGCCGCGGAACCAGCCGAGGGCGAACCGTCCGCCGCCACCCAGCGCGCGCTCGACGGCCTCCGCCGTCAGCAGCGCTCCAGGAGCCGTCCACTCCCCCACCAACCTCGCTACCGCACGGCTGGAAGCGAACAGCCCGGCGTGTCCCATGGCGCGGCCGAGAAAGCGGGCGTTGCCGTCCTGGACCGTGCCCCGTTCGGGCGCCGGCATCGCCTCGATCGTGAGTCCGATCCCCGCCGCGAGATCGACCTCGCGCGCGGTCGTCAGGCGGCATGCCACCGCGTGCCGCCGTGCTGCCGCGCTGCCGCTCGGCTCGACCTCGTCGACACCCAGCCGATCGAGCATCCGTCGGACGGTCTCGCCGTACGATCGTCCGGTCGCCCGCTCCGCCGCCAGGCCCCACAGCAGATAGTCGAGATCGCTGTAGAGCGCCTCCCCTCCCTCGAGCCATTCCCCGCCGAGCAGCCGATCGAGCGCCTCCTCGGGATCGCCACAGAGGGCGTAGAGCGGCCGCCAGGACGCGAAGCCGGCGCGGTGGCGGAGCAGATCCTCGAGCCGGCGGGAGGCGATCGGCTCACGGGCCTCCGACCAGAGCTCCCCGACGGTCGTCGCCAGCGGCAGCTCGCCCGTCTCGTCCAGCCAGAGAGCGAGGGTGGCGGTGAACGGCTTGGTCAGCGAGGCGAGATCGAAGAGCGAGTGCGCCTCGATCGGCGAGCCGTCCGGTTCCCGGGTGCCGGCGCGAACCGCAAGAGCCGACCCTTCGCCGCGCGCGGCGATCGTCTCGACCGAGACCGCGGTCACCAGGCCGTCGGCCATCAGGCGGTCGCACC
>JAWVZD010000134.1:0-5972 GCA_033722395.1 Thermoanaerobaculia bacterium
CCAGAGTGTCGCTGTCCGCTGGCTCGCCGTCCCCTCCAGCTTCCCGCTCCGCGTCCGCCGACGTCTCCGGCTCGAGTGCCTCGACTTCGGGCTCCTCTGGGGCGGGTACGTCCGGTGGCGGCGGTTCGGCGACGAGATCGACCGACGGTTCCTCGCCGTCGTCGTCCTCCTCGACGAGATCCTCGTCAGCGGGCGCGTCGAGCGCTTCCTCGACGGCCTCGTGGAACGAGGCGGTTTCTTCCTCCGCTGCGGTGTCGTCGGCTTCGGGAGCCGGAGGCGGCTCGACGATCTCGGCCGGCTCGAGCTCGGCGGCCGCTTCGTCGATGGCGTCGAGCGCTCCCCCGAGATCGCCGTCGACCGCCGCCCGCAGATCGCCGGTGGCGATCTCCTCTTCGTCGCTGCGCAGTCGCTTGTGCAGAACCCGAGCCGGCTCGAAGAGGGGGTCGAGACGGAGCACGAAATCACAGCCCAAGAGCGCCTCCTTCCGACTGCCGCTCTCGGTCAGATCGAGCGCCTGCTCGAAAGTCGTCAGGATGCGCTGCTTGATTTCGTCAGAGAGAGAAGTGTCTCCGGGATAGGTCATCGCTGTAGGAGGGGTGTGGACGAGCCTAAGTCATGCTAGCAAAACATCTTAGGGCGAACAATACGAATCGCGACGCCGCCAGACCGATCCGACGCTACGACAGTCGATGAGGCACCCGCTGTGATCTTCACCCGGCGACTCTCACCGGGGGCGGGCGGCCTCTGCTTCCACCAGGCTGGCGACGATTCTCTGGGCCATGCCGCCGAACTCCCCCGAGGACATCGTGACGACGACGTCCCCGGGCCGGAGTCGCTCCACCGTCTCCGCCAGGACCGCTTCGAGATCGCCCGGTGTGGCGACGTCGACCCCACCTGCGGCCAGATCGGCGACCAGGCGGTCGACGTCGAGCCGTTCGGCGGGGGCCAGTCGAGCGGCGTGGAAGATCGGTGCCAGCACGACGAGATCGGCGCGGCCGAGCGCCTCGACGTAGGCCTCGTGCAGGAAGGAGCGTCCCGCGGTCAGGCTGCGCGGCTCGAAGGCGATCACCAATCGGCGCCCGGGATAGCGCTCGCGGAGCGCGAGCGCGGTCTCACCGACGGCCGTCGGATGGTGGGCAAAATCGTCGACGACGGTGATACCCTCGGCGTCTCCGATCTCCTCCATCCGTCGCCGGACGCCGCGAAACTCGGCCAACGCGCTGGTCAGCTCGGCCGCTGGGAGGCCGTCGCGTCGGCCGACGGCCCAGACGGCCAGGGCGTTGGCGACATTGTGCCGCCCACCGAGCATCAGCGAGATCTCGACCGGTCCGACTTGCGGATCGTCGACCACGAATCGACAGCCGGACTCCGTCTGTTCGATCGGGCTCGACGGGGCGACATCGTTGTCGTCGCCGAGGCCGTAGAAGACGACCTCGCAGCCGGCGTGTCCGGCCACGCTGCGCACGGCAGGGTGATCGCCGCAGGCCACCAGAAGACCGTCGTCGGGTATCAGCTCGACGAGCAGGCGATAGGCCTCGAGCAGGCTGTCCGGATCGGGGTACAGGTCGGCGTGATCGTACTCGGCGCTCGTCAGAACGAGGGTCTGAGGTCGGTAGTGGAGGAACTTCGGTCCGCGATCGAAGTAGGCCGCGTTGTACTCGTCTCCCTCGACGATGAAGCGGCGTCCGCTGCCGCGCGCGAAGCTGCGCCCGAGGTCTCTCGGAACACCGCCTATCAGGTACCCGGGATCGTGATCGAGACGCGTGTAGACCCAAGCGGCGATCGACGTGGTGGTGGTCTTGCCGTGCGTCCCGGCGATCACGAGAGGATCCCGATCGGTCAGGAAGAAATGGGCCAGCGCCTGCGGCATCGACAGCCTCGGCAGGTCGAGCTCCTCGGTGCGGAGAACCTCGGGATTGGTGCGGGGCACGGCGTTGCCGACGATCACCAGGTCCGGTGCGGGCTCGAGGTGGGCTGGATCGTAGCCCTCCAACGGCTCGATGCCCGCCTCTTCGAGCAGGGTGCTCATCGGCGGGTAGAGCGGGCCGTCGGAGCCGCGCACCCGGTGCCCGACCTCGCTGAGCAAGCAGGCGATCGGTGCCATTCCGGTCCCACCGATCGCGATGAGATAGATGTCCAGGCGTTCGTCGGCGGCCGGGCCGCCGGTTCGCGTGCTGTCTGTCACGGCAGGTTCTTTGCGCGCGTGGGGGCCGAGAGTATAGCATTCGCTTGCGCCGGCGACCGGAGCTCCGGCGACCCGAACCGATGCGAGTCGACACCGAGGCCGTTTCCACCGTCGCCCGACGGATCTCGTCCGGCGGGAGTCTCACGCTGCTCGCCGCGACGCTGCTCGTCGCGCCGCTCTTCGGGCAGGGAGGACCGAGCGTCAGCGTCGATCGGCCGGTGGCGGACGTCGGGATCGTCCAGTCCGGTTCGACCGTCGAGCACACCTTCACGCTCCGTAACGACGGCGATGCCTCGCTCGAGATCCTCGAGGTCGATCCGGACTGCGGTTGCACAGTAGCCGAGTACGACGCGGTGATTCCCCCGGGGGCGAGCGGCCGGATCACCGCGGTGATGGACGTGACGGCCTTCGTCGGTCCGATCGCGAAGTATCTGCGGGTGGTCACCAACGACCGTCAGAACCCCGAGCTGACGTTGGCGATCAAGGCGGAGGTGCGGCCGCAGGTTCGCATCGACCCGGGCTACGTGCGGTTCCTGACGGTCGTGGGAGCGGGAGCCGAGCGCGCCGATCAGACGATTTGGGCGGACGACATCCCGAACTTCGAGATCCACGGCGTGCGCTCTCCGTATCCGTTCGTCGAGGCGCGAGCGCGCCCGGCGACCGAGGAGGAAGAGAGCGCGTCGGGTCAGGGTAGGCAGTGGATCGTCGAGGTGGCGCTGGCGCCTGACGCTCCGGTCGGCCCGATGGCCGATCATCTGGAGATCCGCACCAACCATCCCGATCGGTCGGTGATGCGGATCCCGGTCTCCGGCTTCGTCCGTCCGGTGCTGGCAGCGAGCCCTCCGCTCGTCGACTTCGGCCAGCGCGAGGTCAGCGGTCCGGTGCACGCCAGCATCCAGATCAAGAACTTCGGCGAGGAGGCGGTCGAGATTCTCGGCCTCACCTCCGACCTGCCGGGACTCGACGGCCGGGTCGAACCGGACGGCCACGACTTTTATCTCTACCTGACACTCAGTCCGGGCCTGCCCAAGGGCGACTTTAGCGGCAAGGTGGTCGTCGAGACGACGAGCGAGCGGGTCCCCGAGCTCGAGATCGACGTCCGCGGCACGATCCTCTAGGGCCCGGGTGGCCAGGCAGCAGGGCGAGCCAGGCTCAGGCTTCGGGCGCGCCCCAGACGGAGGATTCGTCCTTCGGCGGTGCCTTGCGGCGGGATCTGCCGCGCAGGCTGTCGACCTCGGCGAGGGTTTCGGCGAGGACCTCGCGCTGCAGCTCGCAGAGCCGTCCGATGCTCGCGAGGGCGCCGTCCAGCAAGGCGTCGAGCTGGCGACGCGAGAACAGAGCCCCTTCTGCGGTTCCCTGGATCTCGACGAAGCGTCCCCCGTCGGTCGCCACGACGTTCATGTCCACCCCGGCAGCCTGGTCTTCGGGGGCGTCGAGGTCGACGAGCAGGCGGCCGTCGACGACGCCGACCGAGATGGCGGCGATCTGCTCCTCCACCGGCCATCGGTCGAGGTCGCCGGCCAGGAAGGCGCGAGCCAGAGCGCGCACCGCGGCCACCCAGGCGCCGGTGATCGAGGCGGTGCGGGTGCCGCCGTCGGCCTGGAGGACGTCGCAGTCGAGGATGAGGGTGCGCTCCCCCAGTGCCTCGAGATCGAGCGCCGCGCGGAGGCTACGACCGATCAGTCGCTGGATCTCCGACGAGCGTCCGCTGGGGCGTCCCCGTGTCACCTCGCGGCGCGAGCGCACCGGCGTGGCACGTGGCAACATGGCGTACTCGGCGGTCGCCCAGCCCGAGCCCGAGTCGACGAGGAATCGGGGCACGCGCGCTTCGAGGGTGGCAGCGACGAGCACCCGCGTGTCGCCGCAGTGGACCAGCACCGAGCCGTCGGCGAACTTGAGCGGATCGAGGTCGAAACGCGTCGGCCGCATCTCGTCGGCAGCGCGGTCGTCGCCCCGCTTAGGGGACGCTGAGGTGTCGCTCATGGCGCGATTGTAGCTCGCCCGTGGCCCCGGGTCGTCCACCCTCGCGGAGGGCGACCGGATCGTCCGGGTCGTCTCTTCCACCGGGAGCGACGCTTTGCGAGGGGTCAGCGACGCTCGGCCGACGCCACATCGACGAGCTCGAGGGGTGTTCCCCGCTCGCCGAGGATCCAATCGGCGAGACGCTCGAAGCGGGCGGCCCCGTCGGTGACGAAGAGACGGTGTGCCGCCACTCCCGGGCTGCCGGACGCTGCCTCTGGCTCGAGCTCTCGAGCCACCACCTCGGCGACCGCCTCCGCCGAATCGACGAGGCGGATCTCGGGACCGACGATCTCCTGCAACAACGGGGCGAGCAGCGGATAGTGGGTGCAGCCGAGGACGAGGGTGTCGATCTCGGCTGCCAAGAGAGGCTCGAGATAGCGCTCGGCGATCTGGCGCGTGATCGGATCGTCGCACCACCCCTCCTCGACCAGCGGTACGAACAACGGACAGCTCTGGGCGACGATCTCGAGGTCGTCGCGCCGCGCCAGCAGGGCGCGGCTGTAGGCACCGGAAGCGATGGTCGACTCGGTGGCGACGATGCCGACACGGCCACGGCTGGTTCGCGCCGCCAGGTCGGCCCCGGGCTCGACCACGCCCCAAAGGGGGACCGGAGCCTCGAGGGTATCGAGGGCGAGAGCCGAGGCGGTGTTGCAGGCCACCACGACCGCCCGGACGTCGCGGTCGAGCAGAAACTCGACGTTGCTCGCGGTATAGCGAGCCACCGTGGCGGCCGACTTGGTGCCGTACGGCAGGCGGGCCGTGTCGCCGAGATAGACGATCGACTCGCGAGGCAAGCGACGGCGCAACGCCGCGACGACGGTCAGGCCGCCGACCCCCGAGTCGAAAACCCCGATCGGTCTCATCTCCGGGAGGCCAGAAGATCCTCGTCGGCCACCAGCGGTAGGGAGGTGTCGACGTGGCCGGCGAAGGTGGCGGGCTGCCGACCGTTCCACAGCAGCACGACGGAGTCGATCTCGGGGAGGTTGAGCAACACCGAGTCGACCAGGCTGAAGACGGTCAACAGCTCGGCCAGGGATCCCTCCACCGGCGGTCGGTCGTGCTCGGTGGAGAGGAGGTCGACGTAGAGTCGGCCGTCGTCCGTGAGGTGGACCTCGCCCAGGCCCACTCCGTCGGGAAGAGGGGCTATGAGCGCCTCGCTCTCGGGGCCAGCGAGGACCTCGGTGAGAACCGCCCGGGCTCCGTCGAGCGGTGAGCTCCAGCGAGTCATGGCGCGGGGTTCGGGGAGCAGGTACCAGCCGTCGCCGGGGAAGAAGAGCGACACCTCGATCTCGTCCTCGCCCAGATCGACGGTCGGGCTCGTCGGCTCGCCGATCGTGCGATCGGTGGTGTCGGAGGAGCGATCGCCGCCGCAGCCCGGGAGCAGCAGAGCGCCGGCGGCGAGCACGGCGGTGGTGTAGCGGGCTCCGGCGCCGGACCGGATCATCGCGACGACGGTTCTCCCGCCACCACCCGGCCCTGGGCCAGCGCCCGGTAGCGCTGCGTGGCCCGTACCAGCGCGTCGACCAGCTGGGTCCGGTAGGCGGGATCCTGTAGCTTGCGCTCCTCCTCCGGATTGCTCAGGAAACCGAGTTCGACCAGCACCGCGGGCATCGCTGCCCCGCGCAGCACCCGGAACGGAGCCTGCTTGACACCCCGATCGGTGAGGCCCAGAGCGCCGTTGAGCTCTTCCTGGATGAGCCGCGCGAACCGTTGGCTTTCCGCCAGGTGGTGGCTTTGGGCGAGATCCCACAGGATGAGATCGAGG
>JAWVZD010000135.1:0-5941 GCA_033722395.1 Thermoanaerobaculia bacterium
CGTCGTCCGTCTCGGCGTAGAAGCGCTCGTCGGTGCGCAGGAGCTCGAGGAAGTCGTCGAAGTCGCCGTCGAAGTCGACGCTCGCGATCACGTCCGCCATCTCGGCGCGGATGCGCTCGACCTCGGAGAGACCGAGCTGGTGGATCTCCTCCGGCGTCATCGTGGTGGTGGTCGACTGGTGCACCCGGAAGGCGTACCAGGCCTCTCCGTCGGGCAGCGCCGTCATGGCGATCGACCGCCGCGCCGCGGGGACGTACTCCTCGGCCAGGAAGGCGTGCAGCCGCTCGAAAGCGGGCACGATCTCGCGGGTGAAGATCTCGACCGCCCGCTCCCGTAGCCCGTCGTGCTCCTCGGCCGGGATGGTGTCCGGGATGCGCGTGAAGGCGGTCAGCATCGGCGAGGCGAGAGGATCGTCCACCAGTAGGTTCTCTACCTGCTCGGGGAGGTCGCGTAGGGTGATCCGTGGCGGGGTGACCCCGGCGTCGAGGCCCTGACGGAGCCAATAGAGGGTCTGATCGACCTGTTCGTCGACGCCGGCGAGGCGGGACAGGATGTCGCCGTACTGCTCTCGGGTGAAGGTCGGCATCATCGACAGCAGTTGGGTAGCCCCCTGGTGGACGCCCCCCATCTGGTTGATCGCCAGGTACTCGCTCGGAAAGCGCTGACCCTCGACGCGCGACCGGGCCCGCTCGAGCAGCAGGTCGTAGTCGAGGCGGTCGTCCTCGTCGAGCCGGGCACGGTCGATCCCCTCGAGGATGGCGAGCGCCCGGCGCGCGTCGGCCTCCCGTCGCGCTACCGCTTCGGGGGAGTCGTCGGTCCAGCGGCCGTGGTCGGCCGGCATCCCCATGAAGGTGCCGAGCTCGGGGAACTCGTTCAGCGCGTACTCCAGCTGGAGATCGATGAAGCGCGCCAGCCGCTCGCTCTCCGCGACGTCCTGGTCGGTGGCGAGAGTCTCGATCTCGGCCAGGAGGCGCTCGCGGACGGCGTGAGGGTCTTCGGCCGCTGTCGGCGGGTCGGCCGTGCCGGCGGCGACCGTGGTGAGCAGGAGCGAGGTGAAGACGAGGAGTGATCGAGCCGGTTGCTGCATGGAGATCTCCGTTCGAGTGCGAGTCGGGTGACGGTGCGCTTCGATGGTGCATGCTATCGTGGCGACCGCCTCGGAGCGCACGGAGGAGAGACGATGCGAGCGATCACGGTCAGGCTGAGTCCGCCCCCGGCCGGCACGGCGGCCGCCCGATTGATGGTGGCGCTGGTCCTGGCCGGCTGCGTCTGGGGTTGCCGGTCGGCCCAGATGGACGCCTCGATGGATGCCTCGACGGGCGCCCCGCCTGCCGGTGCGACGCGCGGTGAGTCCGCTCCGGCGGTCGGCTCGACCGCGGATACCGGCGCTCGGAAGTCGCCGTCGTCGGCGACAGAGGCGCTGCGGAACACCCTGCGTTGGAAGACCGCCAGCGAGGTCGACAACTTCGGCTTCGACGTCTACCGCGGCGACAGCGAGGACGGCCCCTTCGAACGCCTGACCGAGCAGCCGATCCCCGGCGCCGGCACCACCGACGAGCCGCAGGAGTACGTCTTCGTCGACGACACCATCGAGGCCGGCGAGGTCTACTGGTACTACATCGAGTCGATCTCGATGCTGGGAGTGAGGGAGCGCTTCACGCCGGTCTTCAAAGCGAAGGCCAAAGGGCCCGGCGAGAGCTCCGCGGGAGCTTCCGATGACCCGGCGAGGAGCGATCCGGAGGGAACCGGCGGCGACGACGGCGTCTGAGCAGCGGCGCCGGCGGCAGGCGTCGGAGCAGCGGACCCGAGCCAGCTCGGCCCGAAGGCCAGCCAGAGGAGGAAGGCGGAAAGAAGGGTCGCGGCGAGCCGCCGCCCCGGCTCCAGTCGGGGGCCGTCGATCCAACCGGCCAGCCCCAGAGCGGCGAACGGGATCATGAACGGCACGAGCTGGAGGAGGTAGCGCGACTTGGCGTGCAGTCCGAGGAACAACACCAGGTTGTAGGCGAGAAAGGCGAGCGCCACCACGAGCCAGATCGAGCGCCGGTACGGTGCTCGCCACAACCCCCAGGCGAAGGCCACCAACAGGAGGCCGTAGACGCTGTGGTCGAGCCAGCGTAGCAAGGCGGTCGCGAGTGGACCGGGACCGCGGTAGCCTCGCCGATCGCCGTGGAGCGCTCCGCCCGGCAACTGCTGGCCGAAGAACGACCGGTGGTCGAAGAGACGAAAGTACTGTTTGCCGAGCTGCTCGCCCACGATCGCGAGCCAGCCGCGCTCGGCCAGGAGCCGGTTCGTCTTCTCGGCGAGCCGGCGGTCCCGTTCGGTCGGGGTGTCGGCGCTCGCCAGATAGTCGAGATACTCCGGGTAGACGATCGGTTCGGGTTGGCGCCACGGCGAGGGATCGTTGAGGCCCACCCAGAGGTTGAACTGCGCGTTGCTCGAGGCCCGCAGGCGTCCGTCGTCGAGCCGATCGGCGGCGAGAACAGGTGTCACCAGGAGGGCGATCGGGGCGGCGAGCCAGAGAAGCGACCGGACGGCGGCGGCGGGGCTCTGTCCACGGCGGCGCTCGGCGACCCACACAGCGCCCAAGAGGAGCGGCAGGAAGCCGAGCAGCAGGTGGCGGGCCAACAGGGCGAGGGCGACGAGCAGCCCGGCCGCCCCGAGCCAGGCGGGGTGGCGTCGGCCGGAGGCGAGGATGGTGAACGACCCGACCCAGAGTCCGATGTGGAGGATCTCGGGCCAGAGATAGAGCGCGTAGGCGCCGAGGGTCGGGTAGAGCAGGACCAGCGCCGCGGCCAGGTCGGCCGCCAGTGCCGAACCGGTCAGTCGCCGCGTCAGCCACCGCAACAGCGCGGCGGTGAGCAGCAGCACGCCCAGCTGGAGCGCCTGGATCGGCCATCGATGAGCCGCCGATACGCCCAGAAGAGCGAGCAGGCGGGCGTAGAGCGGCGCTCGCATCGGCTCGGGGTCGCTCTCGCCCTCGGCGATCGCCCGTGCCGATTCGAGGTAGATCGGCTCGTCTCCGACCAGCGCTTTCGGCTCCGGCCAGTAGTAGACGGCCACCAGCGCGATCTGAAGCCCTGCGGCGACTGCCAGCAGGGCGCACCAGACGCGGACCGACAGACCCCCGCGAGGAGCGACGAGACGGCGGGAGGAGGCGACGGAGGGCACTCCGGGGCTCAGTGCTCGAGGTAGCCGACCACCATCTTCTCGCCGGCGGTGACCGCGGTGTCGAGCCGGTTCTGCGGCGGCGGCAGTGGACAGGTGGCGTACGGCGTGAAGACGCACGGCGGGTTGTAGGCCTCGTTGAAGTCGACCACCACGGACCCGCCGGGGTTCGGCAGGTCGGTATAGAGGTAGCGCCCGCCGCCGTAGGTCTCGTCGCCGGTCGTCCGGTCGGCGAAGATGACGAACAGCCGGTCGCCGGACTCGAGGGCGTCCAGCCGGTAGCTCGCCCCGTTGCGCTCGAAGACCAGCGCACCGGGTGAGACCGAGTCGTCGTCGACGTCGAGGACGGTCGGTACCGCGAGGATTCGAGGCGGCTCGTAGGGCTCGAAGCGTGCCTCGAGCCGCCAGCTCAGATCGATGGGGAAGTAGTCGATCTCCGGCAGAGCCACGCGGTCGACCCGCGTCAGGTCGCGCACCCTCAGGTAGTAGCGGCCGCTGCGCTCGATGACGAAGAAGCGATACGGCGGCACGTCGAGCGCTATCGAGGCGCCGTCGGCGCCGGCCTGGAGCTCGATCGATTCGACCGGCTCGCCGTCCGAGAAGATCTCGACTCCGGGTGCGCTCCGCACCACGAAGCGCCCCTCTGCGCGGCGCGCGATGGTGCCGAGGGTGCGCTCTTCGTCGGAGCCTCCGAAGGCGAGGTCGACCGCCGTCCCGGTGCCGAAGGTCAGCTCGTCCGCGTCGAGCGGGAACAGGCCGACGAGCGACAGCCAGCCGTCCGGCGCGGTGAGGCGTTCGTAGCGCGCCCGGCGCCAGTCGTGGATCTCTTCCTCGTACGCCGCCGGGTCGAGTGCCGCGGACTGCCGCTCGGTAGGCGACGGCGGCTCGGGGCCGGTTCCGCAGGCGATCACCATCAGGCAGATGCCGGCGAAGGCGCCCGCCCGTCGAGCGACCGGTGCGCCGAGAGCGCTCGGTTCGACCGCCGACCTACGCATCGCCGCGCGCCATCTCCGCCTCGGCGGCGATGTAGCCGAAGGCAGCCCACTGGTCGCCCGTGAGCACCCGGGTGAAGAGCTCCCGAGCCCGCCGCCGGTCGCCCTCGATCAGATACCAGGCGCCCAGGCCGTAGCCCATGGTGGCCGTCTGCAGGCTGTCGTCGCGGTCGCCGAGCTCGGCCCGCAGAGCCTCCGGGTCGAACTTGCCCCGGTAGACCATCACCAAGCGATGGTAGTCGTGGTTTTCGATGATCTCCATGTCGAGGTGAATCGGGTCGATGGCCTCGAGCGCCTCGAGCTTCCGTCCCATACGGCGAAGCGTCAGATAGAGCCAGTAGCTCGTCGCCACCCGCATGTCCGCGGTCGTCGACGCCGCCAGCGCCTCCCGGTAGGCGGCGAGCGCCGCCTCGAAGTCGCCGCGCAGGTAGTGGGCCAGGCCGAGGTGGTAGTAGATGTTTCCCTGCAACGTCGAAGTCGGGATGCCGAGCTCGTTGGGGAGGCCGTCCGGTTCGACCTCGTCCGGCTCTCCGCGCGTCAGCTCGGCGGCGCGAGAGAGATCGTCGATCGCCGCCTCGAGCCGGCGGGTGGTGATGTAGCGGTGGCCGCGATGGCGGTAGAGTGCCGCGTTCTGGGGATGACGCTCGAGCGCTTCGGTGTAGACCGCGATCGCCTCTCGGTAGCGGCCCAGGTAGGCGAGTCGTCGCCCGACCCAGATCGCCGCCTCGGGATCGTCCGGCTCGGCGTCGAGCCCGGCGCGGGCGGCGGCGAGGAGCGCCTCCTGTCGCTGGCGAAACTCGACCGGCAGCTCGGGCCGTCGCAACGGCTCGCCGCGCAGCGATTCGGCTTCGATCGGCCGCGGTTCGTCGGGCGTTTCCGTCGACCGGACCGGGGTCGCAGCCCCGAGGAGGAGTCCGGCGAGCAGCAGCGAGGAGGGAAGCGGTCGGGGCGCAGCTCTCATGGCAGGGTATTCTACGGGCTCCGCGGTCCTTCCGGCCCGATTCCCCCGATGCGAGACGGTCGACTCCCGATTCAGAGGCTCGATCCCGCCGCCGTGGCGGCGCGTCTCGAGGCCGTGCGGGAGCGGACGCTGGCCCTCGTCGCCGGACTCGACTGGGAGACCCTTCGCCGGCAGCACGTCTCGATCCTCTCGCCGATGGTCTGGGATCTGGGTCATATCGCCAACTTCGAAGAGCTCTGGCTGGGGCGGGAGCTCGCCGGTACCGAGCCGCTGCGCGAAGACGTCGACGAGCTGTTCGACGCCATCGCCAATCCGCGCCCGACGCGCGAGGCGCTTCCGGTACCGGTCGGCCGCGCCCTGCTCGAGTACCTCGACCAGGTCAGGCGCCAGAGTCTCGATCTCCTGACCCGGGTCGAGGAGCTCGACCGGTCGGATCTGCTCGAGAACGGCTTCGTCTACGAGATGCTCGCCGAGCACGAGGAGCAGCATCAGGAGACGCTCCTGCAGGCGCTCCAGCTCCTGGATGGCTCGCCGTACGCGCCCGGTCAGCGGCGCCGGCTGCCGGCGGCTCGGTTCGTGGCGCGCGACATGGTGGTGATCCCGGGCGGGAGGTTCCTCATGGGCGCGGCGAGCGACGCCTTCGTCTACGACAACGAGCGCCGGCGGCACGAGGTCGAGCTCGACGACTTCCTGATCGATCGCACGCCGGTGACCAACAGCGATTTTTTGGTGTTCGTCGAGGAGGGCGGCTACGGGCGACGGGACCTGTGGAGTGCCGAGGGCTGGGCCTGGCGCGAGGAGACCGGAGCGGAAGCACCCGGCA
>JAWVZD010000136.1:0-5872 GCA_033722395.1 Thermoanaerobaculia bacterium
CCGGCATCGCGGTCACCCTGGAGCCGGCGAACGGCGACGACGTCCCTTCGGAGGAGGTGATCCTCTACGGGGACGAGGTGAGGTTGGTCCTCTGAACCGCCGCTCGGGCGATCTTCTCGATTCCGGCTGCGATCTGCCGGTACGGGATCTGCGGGGGTGCCGGAGCTACTTCGGCGGGCGGCTCGGTCTGAGCTCGATCCGGCTCGGCAGAGCGCGGTTGGGATAGCGCACCAGGTCGGCCACCGCGCGGGCGACGTCCTCGGGTTGGAGGCGCCAACTCTCCTCGGGACCGTCGAAGAAGTCGGTGTCGACGCTGCCCGGCAGGACCGCGGCGACCCGGATGCCGTCGTGCCTCAGATCGAGCATGGCGGCGTCCGACAGGCCGAGGAGTCCGAACTTGGAGGCGTTGTAGGCGGCTCCACCGGCGAACGGATTGCGGCTGGCGAGCGAGCAGATGTTGATGATCCACCCGCTGCCGCGCTGCTTCATCCGCCGGGCGACCTCTCGCATGGCGTAGAAGGCACCGTCGAGATTGGTCCTGAGAACGGTGTGCCAGTCGTCGCTCGACAGCTCGTCGACGGCGCCGAAGATACCCAAACCGGCGTTGTTGACCAGCAGGTCGATACCGTCGCGCTGCTTGGCGACCCAGTCGACGAGCCCTTTCACGTCGGCCTCGTCGCGTACATCGGTGGTGCGCCCGTAGGCCCGCCCGGGAACGCGCTGCTCGAGCTCGACGAGCGTATCCTGCACCGAGTCGGCCGAGCGGCTGCACAGGAAGACCTCCCAGCCGTCGTCGAGCAGAGCCTCACAGACGGCGCGACCGATGCCGCGAGTCCCGCCGGTGACGATGGCTACCCGGGGTGTGCTGTCTTCGTTTTCTGGTGTCATCAGATGGGCTACTCTAGCATCGTCAGGTTGCTGGGCGGGCCGCGTTTGCGGTGACGTGAGTCGGTGCTCTAGCATCGAGCCTCGATCCCGCCGCCCGCAGCGTGCCGGAAATAGAACCCGGCCCCAGGGATGTTCTGAGGGGTGCAAGGAGGCATTCGCAATGATCTTCGACCCAACCTATTTCCTCTTCGTCGGACCGGCGTTCCTCCTGTCGTTGTGGGCCAGCTTCAAGACGAAGTCGGCCTTCAACAAGTATTCCAAGGTGCGCGCCAGCTCCGGCATGACCGGCGCGCAGGCGGCGCAGCGCCTGCTCGACATGGCGAACATCCACGACGTCGAGGTGGTGCCGACCCGCGGCATGCTGTCGGATCACTACAACCCGATGACCAAGAAGCTGGCCCTGTCGGAGTCGGTCTACGACTCGCCGTCGGTGGCGGCGATCGGCGTGGCCTGCCACGAGGCGGGGCACGCCATCCAGCACTCCAAGGGCTATAAACCGCTGTGGCTGCGGTCGCTGCTGGTACCGACGGCCGGTATCGGCTCGAACTTCGGTGTCTACGCGATGCTCTTCGGTCTGATCCTCGACTTCGGCGGCCTGTTCACGCTGGGCGTGATCCTGTTCTCGGCCGCCGTGGCCTTCCAGGTGGTCACCCTGCCGGTCGAGTTCGACGCCTCGTCACGCGCCAAGAAGCTGGCGCCGCAGATGGGCATCGTCACCGGCGAGCGTGAGGCCGAGGGCGTCAGTAAGGTCCTGAACGCTGCCGCCCTCACCTACGTCGCCGCGGCGCTCACCAGCGTCATGACGCTGCTCTACTTCCTCAGCCGCCGCAACTGAGGCGAAGCGTCGCTCGTCGGGCCGGCCGAGGTCGAGCTGTCGGCATCAGGGTGAGGCTTCGCGCTATTCGGGCTCGCCGAGGATCTCCTCGAGCTCGCCGCGCCTCGTTGCCAGGTCGTCGTCGGTAGCCGCCTCGAGTACCAGCCGCAGGTACGGCTCGGTGTTCGACGGACGGACGTTGAACCACCAGTCGTCGTACTGCACGGTGATGCCGTCGAGGTAGTCGATCTCGCCGTCCGAGTAGGTCTCGGCCAGCTGCTGGATCTTCGCCGCCTTGTCGTCGACCACGAAGTTGATCTCCGGGCTCTTGGCGTAACGCTCGAGAGGCGCGACCGCCTCCGACAGCGTGCCGCCGCGCCGGCGGAGCAGGTTGAGCATCTCGACCACCGCTAGCAGGGCACAGTCGGCGTAGTGGGTGTCGCGGAAGTAGTAGTGTCCCGCCAGCTCGCCGCCGAAGAGGCCCTGCACCGCTCGCAAGGTCGCCTTCATGAAGGAGTGGCCGACCCGCTCGCGCAGCGGCACGCCGCCCGACTCCTCGATGTACTCGGCGACGGCGCGCGACGAGCGCAGGTCGTAGAGCACGTGCTTGCCGGGCTCGCGGGCCAGCAGCTCCCCGGCGATGAGTGCCGTGACGAGATCGCTCGACACCGGCTCGCCGCGCTCGTCGACGAAGGCGGCGCGATCGGCGTCGCCGTCGAACGACACCCCCAGGTCGGCGTCGGTCTCGCGCACCCGGGCGGAGAGATCGCGTAGGTTCTCGAGCTTGAGCGGATTCGCCTCGTGGTTCGGGAAGCTGCCGTCGAGCTCGAAGTAGAGCGTGTCGAGCTCGATGCCCATCTTCTGCAGGATCGGTTCGTAGAGCGTGCCCATGCCGTTGGCGGCATCGACCACCACCTTCAGCCGCCGCTCGCCCGGATCGTCGAGGAACGACAGCACGTGGCGCTCGTAGGCCTCGAAGATCGAGCCCATCGAGAGCGTGCCGGTCTGACTCGCCCGCGGCAGATCGCCGCCCACGACGCAGCGCTCGAGCAGCGGGATCCCGTGGTCACCGCTGACCGGCTTGGCGTCGGAGCGGCTCATCTTCAGCCCGTTGTAGCGCGCCGGGTTGTGTGACGCCGTGACCTGGATGCCACCGGCGGCTCCCAGATGCCCGGTGGCGTAGTAGTTCATCGGCGTGGTCGCCATACCGATGTCGAGAACGTCGAGGCCGGCCGAGCGCAGGCCGTCGACGAGCGCCGCCGCCAGCGGCTCGCTGTGGACCCTCATGTCGCGGCTCACCACGACGGTGTTCCCGCTGGCGCGGTCCTCGTCGTCGAGAACGGCCGGGAAGGCCTGACCCACCGCGCGCGCGATGCCTTCGTTGAGCTCGCTCGGATAGAGGCCTCGGATGTCGTACGCCTTGAAGATCCCGCCCATGTCGTCCCTCCTGTCGTCCGGCCGGTGACGGATCGGCTCGCCTCAGACCGGTTCGATCGTCAGTGCAAGCTGGTGCTCTCCGATCGCTGCGGGTGTCAGATCGTCGCCCCCGTCGACCGCCTCGAGGCGGACAGCCAGAGTCTCTCGGCGGATCCAGTCGCGGTTGGCGCGGATGGCGCCGGCGAGGTCGTCATCGGCCCGGTACCGCACCTCGATCCGGTCGGCGTAGTCGAGATCGGCCTCCTTGCGGGCCGTCTGGATGCGGTGCACGACCTCGCGGGCCAGCCCCTCGGCGACGAGGGCCTCGTCGAGGCGGGTGTCGAGGGCCACCAGCAGATCGCGGTCGCCGGCGGTCGCCGTGCCCTCCTTTTCGACGAGCCGTACCTCGACCTCGTCGCTGCCCAGCTCGACCTTCTCGCCATCGAGCTCGAGCTCGATCGCGCCGTCCGCCTCGAGTCGCGCCGCGAGCCGGTCGCCGTCGGCGGCTTCGAGCGCCGCCTTGACCTGCGGCATCCGCTTACCGAAGCGTGGTCCGAGCACGGGGAAGACCGGGCGCACCTCGTGGTGCACGTACGCGCTGCGATCCTCGGCCCAGCGCACCTCTTTGACGTTGAGCTCCTCGAGCAGCAGGTCCTGGTACGGCGCGACGGTCTCGCGCAGCCCTTCGTCGGCACTGATCAGAGTGACCGAGGCCAGCGGTTGCCGGGTCTTGAGGCCGTGCGTGTTGCGCGCCGCGTGTCCCAGGCGCACCACCCGCTGCACCGCTGCGATCCCCCGCTCCAGAGCCGGCTCGGCGCGCTCGCTCGACGGCTCGGGCCAGGCGGTCAGGTGGACCGAGTCGGCCGCCGTCTCGCTCTGCGACCGCACGAGCCGGCTATAGAGCTCCTCGGCCAGGAACGGAGTGAACGGAGCGACGAGGCGCGCCAACGTGGTCAGGACCTCGTAGAGCGAGTGATAGGCGCTCGCCTTGGCGGCGCCGCGCTCCGGTCCGCCTCCGTCGCTCCCCTCCGTCGTGTCGGCAGCCGTTTCGACCGGCGCCCAGAAGCGGTCGCGACTGCGACGGATGTACCAGTTGGTGAGATCGTCGACGAACCTCTCGATATCTGCAGCCGCCGGGGTCACCTCGTAGCTGTCGAGGCTCGCCGTCACCGTCTCGATCAGGCCGTCCAGCCTGAGCAGGATCCAGCGGTCTAGCGCCGGCCGATCGTCGAAGTCGGGCAGTTCGCCTTCCGGCTCGCCAGCCGGGCGCCAGTCGTCCAGATTGGCGTAGATGGTGAAGAACGAAAGCGCGTTCCACAGCGGCAACTGGAAGCGCTGCGCCGCCTCGCGCACGAGGCGAGCCGAGAAGCGCGAGTTGACCTCTGGATTGTTGACGCAGAAGTACCACCTGAGGGCGTCGGCACCGGTCTCCTCGACGACCTCCATCGGGTCGACGACGTTGCCGAGTCGTTTCGACATCTTGCGGCCGTTCTCGTCGTTGACGTGGCCCAGCACGATGCAGGTACGGTAGGCCTTCGAGCCGAACAGCAGGACGCCCAGAGCGTGCAGGGTGTAGAACCAGCCGCGTGTCTGGTCGACCGCCTCGGAGATGAAGTGCGCCGGGAACCCCTGCCGAGCGGTCGGATCGAAGAGCGAGCCGTCGTCGGTCTCGACCGGCTCGCCGGTGTAGTGATGCTGGGCGAACGGCATCGAGCCGGAGTCGTACCAGGCGTCGATGACGTCGTCGACGCGGCCGACCGTGCCGTCGCAGCCTGCGGCGGGGCAGGGCCAGACGAAGGGCTCGTCGGGAGCCTCGCGGTCGACGAACGGCCGATGCGGATCGAACTGATCGCGGTCGTAGGGGTCGTCGGGCAGCACCCGTCCGGCGTGCGCGAAGAGCTCCTCGAACGAGCCGATCGCCTCGGCGTGGTCGCACCGGTCGCAGCGCCAGATCGGCAGCGGCGTACCCCAGTAGCGCTTGCGCGACAGCGCCCAGTCGACGACGTTCTCGAGCCAGTTGCCGAAACGCCCCTCGCGCACGTGCTCGGGGTGCCAGTCGATCTCGGCGTTCTCCGCCAGGAGGGTCTCCCTGACCTGCGTCGTGCGGACGAACCAGGAGCGCGAGGCGTAGTAGATGAGAGGCTGATCGCAGCGCCAGCAGAACGGGTAGTTGTGATGGTAGCGGTCCTGGTGGAGGAGCAGCCGCCGTTCCTTGAGGTCGCGCTGGATCGCTTTGTCGGCCTCCTTGAACCACATGCCGGCGAAAGCCTCGATGCCCGGCCGCCGCTCGATCGTCCCCTCGCTGGTGACGGTCAAAACGAAGGGCAGACCGTATCGCTCGCCGGCGCGATAGTCGTCCTCACCGAAGGCCGGTGCGGTGTGGACCAGCCCGGTCCCCTCGCTGGCGGTGACGTACTCGGCGGTGAAGACCCGCCAGCCGTCCTCGTCGGAGGGCGCCGGGTCGAACGCCGGTTCGCCGTGGACGTCCGCTGTGCCGCCGACCTCGAACGGGCGTCGGTAGCGCAGCCCGTGGAGCGCCCGGCCGCGGATCCTCGCCAGCGCCGGTGCCTCGCGCAGGTCGAGCCGCCGACCCTCGCCTCCCTGCTCGACCTCGACCGGCACCGGTGTCTCGAGCTCGCCACCCAGGAGCAACAGCCGCCCGCTCTCTGACGGGTCCTCGACCACCCGGTAGACGAGCTCGGGGTGGACCGCTAGGCCGGTGTGGCCGGTCAGCGTCCACGGGGTCGTCGTCCA
>JAWVZD010000137.1:0-5866 GCA_033722395.1 Thermoanaerobaculia bacterium
CTCGACTGGCAACCGTCTCGTTCGGTGTGTGCTCTTCGAGCCGGCATGGGTTCAAGTCGGGTTCGTGTGAACCTTTTCCGGTTCTGCGGGGACACACCGCCGAAGAGGAAGGATGAGCCGAGCAAGAGCGTCTGCGGGTGAACGGGCGCGTCGTACGGGCCGTATGGGAAAGAGAGATGGCCGAGTTCGGGTCTCTGGTCAGGGAGAGAGAATGAAGCGCAGGATCGAGCCGACCGTGTCCGTTCGTAGCGGCGGGAGCTCGGCCGACGCCGAGGCCGAGAGGGTCGACGAACTGGCGCTTCTGCGGCGGGTCGCGGCCGGGGATCGGGAGGCGTTCGAGCGCTTCTACCACCTCTACTATCCGCGCCTCTTCAGCTATCTCTTCCGCGTCATCCGGCGCGTCGAGCTGGTCGAGGAAACCTTGAACGACGTCATGATGGCGGTCTGGGAGGGAGCCGACGGGTTCCGCGAGAAGTCACGGGTGTCGACCTGGGTCTTCGGCATCGCCTATCGCCAGGCGCTCAAAGCGCTCCGACGCAGGGGAAGGCAACCGTCTCTGGTCTCTCCGGAAGGGTTGGACGAGGAAACGCTCGGAGTACAGGACCGGCGCCTCGAGGGGAGGGCGCTCCGGTTGGCGATGAGCGATGCTCTCGAGGAGCTGACGCCGGAGCATCGAGCCGTCGTCGAGCTGACCTACTACTACGGCTGCACCTACCGGGAGATCGGCGAGATCGTCGGATGCCCGGAGAACACGGTGAAGACCCGCATGTTCCACGCCCGTCGCAGGCTACGTGGCCTGCTTGCGGAGCCGGCGTCGAGCGGGGGCTCCACCACGGAGGAGGATGGATGAGTACCGATCAGGAGATCCCGATGAAGCACCGTCAGGCCTGGGAGCTGCTTCCCTGGTACGTCAACGGCTCGCTCGACGGGGAGGAGCTCGAGGCCGTCGAGAGGCATCTCGAGAGCTGCGACGTCTGCCGCCACGAGCTCGCCGTGGAGGAGAGATGGGCGCGGGAGATCCGCGCTTCCGAAGAGTTGGTCTATTCGCCCGACCGGGCTTTCGCCGATCTGGCCAGTCGGCTCGAGGCGAGCCGGAGCCGCACGCCCGGCTCCCGACCGGCCGGTCGGGCGAGCTGGTGGCGGCGCTGGTGGCGGCCGCAGGGCGAGGTCGGAAGCGGGGTGCTTCGGGTCGCGGTCGCGGTCCAGGCCGCCGCGATCCTCGTTCTCGTGGGTGTGCTCTGGGTCGAGCCCGAGCCGGCGGAGTTCCGTACCGTTTCGGACCCGACCCCGGTGACGGAGAGGACGGAAGCACGGGTCCGCGTGGTCTTCGAGGAGGAGATCACCGAGGTCGAGCTCCGCGAGCTCCTGCTCGGCGCCGGGGCGCGCCTCGTCGACGGCCCCACCCGTCGCGGTGTCTACACCCTGGAAGTTGCGGAAGCGCCCGCAGACGAGACGCTCGAGCGGCTGCGGCGCGACACGCGCGTGGTCTTCGCCGAGCCGCTCTGAGCCGGGCGATCCGGGGCGATGGGGAGCGACCCGCTCACTCCGAGTTTCGGTTCCAATCGCTGGCGAGCAGGGAGTAGAGATAGTTGTCGACCGGCTCCCCGCGCAGCACGAAGAAATCGCGCAATCGACCCTCGCGGACGAAGCCGACGCGCTCCAGGACGCGCTGCGAAGCGTAGTTGTCGATCGCGCATCGCGCCTCGACGCGCCTCAACGAGGTCTTGCGGAAGAGCTCTCCCACCAGGGTGCTCAGGGCCGAGACCATGATGCCGCGGCGCTGGTGTAGGGTGCCCAAGGCGTAGCCGATCTCGGCCAGGCCGTGCTCCCAGTTGGCGATCACCAGGGTGAGCCAGCCGACCGGTTGGGGCGCTTCGATGATCCACTGGAACTTGTCGACCCGACCGGCACAGAGCTCGTCGAGACGCTGAGCGGCGATCTCCGAGCGCAGCTGATGGATCGACAGGTGGCTCAACGGCTGGTACTTGCGGACGCTCGGCTCCGAGCGCCAGCGGTAGAGCAACGCCGCGTCCTTCGGATAGGCGGGCCGGACGACCACCGCCGGGCGCGGCTCGGTCGATCCGGACGCCGACTCGAGATGCTCCGCCATGCCTCTATCTTAGTACCGTCGGCGGAGGGCACAATGACGAGGCGCGTCAGTGTTCCGGCAGCGCCGGGAGCGGCGAGCGGTCGGGCGGCGGCGCGCGTCGATCGAGGCGTCGTAGCGCCAGGTGTCGGCTCACCGAGAGTGCGAAAACGTAGGTGTAGCCTTGGAAGAACAGGAAGAGGAAAGGCAACGACGCCCACATCTCGAGCTGCCAGGAGAAGTACAGTGCCGCGGCGAAGTAGAGCGCCAGGAGGCCCTCCACGCCGTAGCTGACGTCGCGGCGCGCCCGGTAGCGCTTGCGGTGCCAGGCATCGCGGCGCGACTCGATGCGGTACTTCGGCGTGCGCTCGAAGGTGCCGCCCTCCTCGAACAGCCCGGCGACGACGGCCCGACAGTTGTTGACCGACAGGCCGATGCCGAGGGCCATCAGCGAGACCAGATGCAGCGCACCGCCGGGACGGCGCGGGCGCACCGCCAGCTGGCTGGCGAGGTAGAACAACCCGATCGGCACGGTGGCGACGCTGAACAGGGCCACATCGAGGGTGGTCAGCCAGTGGAGGTCGCGGTTGTGCCGCACCACCATGGCGGGGAATACCAGCAGCGACAGAAGGATCATCAACAGATAGGCGGCGTTGTTGGTCAGATGAACGACGCCCTCGAGCTTCACACGCCACCCGACCGGGGCTCGCAGCAACCGACCGAGGAGCTTGCGCGCCGTCTGGATCGAGCCCTTGGCCCAGCGGTACTGTTGCCGTTTGAAGCCGTAGACGTCGACCGGCAGCTCGGCCGGAGCGGTCACCGTGGGAAGGAAGACGAAGCGCCAGCCGGCGAGCTGTGCGCGGTAGGAGAGATCGAGGTCCTCGGTCAGCGTGTCCTGGGTCCAGCCGCCGCTCTCCTCGATCGCCCGCCGCCGCCAGACGCCCGCCGTACCGTTGAAATTGAAGAAACGACCCGAGCCGGCCCGGGCGAGGTGCTCGATCGCGAAGTGTCCGTCGAGGAAGATCGCCTGGATGCGGGTCAGAAGCGAGAAGCTGCGGTTCAGATGCTCCCAGCGCGCCTGCACCATGCCGACGCGTGGATCGGCAAATCCGCCGACGGTGCGGCGGAGAAAGTCCGCGCGCGGTACGAAGTCGGCATCGAACACCGCCAGGAGCTCGCCGCGGGCGCTCTCGAGGCCGTGGGCCAGCGCCCCGGCCTTGAAGCCGCGCCGGTCGGCGCGGCGAACGTGGTGGATGTCGATGCCGCGCTGGCGCTGCCGCTCGACGGCGGCCGCGACGACCTCTCGGGTATCGTCGGTGGAGTCGTCGAGCACCTGGATCTCGAGCCGATCGCGTGGATAGTCGAGGTCGCAGACGGCGTCGATCAGCCGCTCCGCCACGTAGAGCTCGTTGAAGATCGGTAGCTGGACCGTCACGCTCGGCAGGTCGTCCTCGGGTATCGTCGGTAGATCTTTCGCCAGGCGTCGGCGGGCGCGCAAGAAGAGGACGAGGAGGCCGAGGCGGTGCAGGCCGTAGAGTGCCAGTGTAGCGAGCACGACGTAGTAGACGACCAGGGCCAGCGATGAGAGCGCTTCGGTCATCACTCGGAGGCAGAGATGCCTTCGCAGCGGGTGTCACGGCGCTCGTCGCCGCGCACGTCGGGCTGCTGGTTCTGTTCGATCTGGCGTCCCATCCCTACTGGACCCTGGCCTTCATGGCGCTCGGCTTCGCCGGGCTGTGGCTGGTGGCCCGGAGCGCTCGAGCGGGCCGAGTCGTCGGTGCATCCTCGCTCCTGGCGCTGGCGGCTGTGCTCCGGTTTCTCCTGTTGCCCCTACCACCGACGCTTTCAGACGACGTGCTGCGCTATCTCTGGGACGGCCGGGTGGTGGCAGCGGGCTTCAATCCGTACGAGCTGTCTCCTCGAGCACCCGAGCTCGAGGCTCTGCGCGACCCGCTGTGGGAGGCGATGCCGCACAAGGAGATCGAGACGGTCTATCCGCCACTCGCCCTAGCATCGTTCAGTATAGCCGCTCTCCTGCCCCGCTCTCTCTACGTCTGGAAAGCGCTCCTCGGTTGTATCGATCTCGTCGCCTGCCTGCTGCTGCTGCGACTGGCGGAACGGCGGGGCCTGCCGGGCGAGCGCGTGGCGCTCTACGCCTGGAATCCACTGGTGACCCTCGAGGTCGCGGGGATGGGGCACGTCGATGCCCTCGGAGTGGCGGCGACCGTCGCCTGCGTCCTCCTCTTGCTGCCCGGCGCGCGACGGGTCGGCAGCGCGGCGGTGGCGGCGGCGGCCGGTGTGGCGGCCAAGCTGGTGCCGCTGGTCGCCCTTCCGATGTGGGCCCGTCAGAGCCGGAATCCGGTCCGCTTCCTGACGATCTCCGGGGGCCTATCGTTCGCCGTGCTGGGCGGGTTGGCGCTGTCGGTCGGGGGGATCCCGCCGGGTCTGGCGCGGTATGCAATCTCGTGGGAGTTCAACGGCCCGCTCTTCGAGCCGCTCCACCGGCTGTTGGGAGCGCTCGGAGCCCCCGATGCCGTGGCCTGGTCGCTCGACGGGCTGAAGCAGGTGACCGGTCGCCACGAGATGTGGAACCGGTTCTATCCGTATCGCTATCCCGAGCTGTTGGCCAAGGTCGCATTGGCGGCGGGGCTCGCCTGGTGGGTGCTGCGATCGCTCGGACGGCGGGATCCGATCGCCGGTACGGGTGTCCTTCTCGCCGGCGTCCTGTTGTTCTCCGCCACGCTCTATCCGTGGTACCTGCTGTGGATCCTGCCCTGGGCGGCGCTCTGCCGCCAGCCGGCCTGGCTCGTCCTGGCGGCACTCGTCCAGCTGAGCTATCTTCCACAGCTGACAGGGGTGAACCTCTTCCCCTGGGTCTACCTGGCGATCTGGGTCCCCTTCGCAGTGATCTGGATCGCGCGGCCGCGATGGTCTACCGCCTGATCGTCTCCTACCTCGGCTCGCCGTTCGCCGGCTGGCAGCGCCAGCCCGACGCCGACACGGTGCAGCAGCATCTGGAGGAGGCCGTCGAGTCGATCGTCGGCCGAGCCTGTCCGGTGACCGGCGCCGGCCGGACCGATGCCGGCGTCCACGCGCGCGGTCAGGTGGCGCACCTGAGGCTCGATCGGCCGTTCGAGCGCCGCGCCCTGGTCCGTGGGGTCAATCACTTCCTGCCGGGCTCGATCCGGGTGCTGGCGGCGGCTCGGGTGCGCCAGGGGTTCGACGCCCGCAAGAGCGCCTTGGCGAAGGAGTATCGCTACCGGTTGACCCGCACGCCGATCCCGACACCGCTGGAGGCCCCCTTCGAGGTGGTCGTCGACCCCGAAATCGACCTCGATCGGCTGCGCCGGGCGACGGCGGCCGTGGTCGGGGAGCACGACTTCACCGCCTTCGCCCTGGCCGGTGGATCGCACGACGATCCGCGGCGGCGCGTGCTGGCGGCGAGCTGGCGCGAGTCGGGCCCGGTGGTGGAGCTGTCGATCGTCGGCGAAGGGTTCCTGCGCGGTATGGTGCGGAGCCTGGTCGGGACGCTCGTCGAGGTCGGCACCCACCGCCGCGAGGTGGAGGCCTTCGGGCGCCTCCTCGAAGGCGCTCCACGCTCCGACGCCGGTCCCACGGCTCCCGCCCACGGCCTGGTGCTCGAGCAGGTCTACTACGCGCCGGGATGGGAGACGGTGGAGAAGACCGAAGAGACCGGCTGACACCCTCCGACCCTCCGCCTCCATCCCCAATCGCGATCTCCGATCCCGAGCCACGGTCCCACTGTCAGAAATCCACCCC
>JAWVZD010000138.1:0-5863 GCA_033722395.1 Thermoanaerobaculia bacterium
GCCGCCGCCGACCTGCTCGAGCGGCTGCGGTCCGATCCGGAAACCTCGGTCGCTTCGCTGGGCGACCCGCTGGCTCTGCCGCGACAGGTCGGGCTCGGTGGCGGCAGGCGCGGCGGGCGGCTCGGCGACAGGCTCCGCCGCAACCTCGGTTTCGGCCTCGGCCTCGGCCTCGCGTCGAGAGCGTCGCTCGTCGGCCTCCCTCTCCGCGCCGGGCTCGGGCGGCGCCGCCTCTTCCGTCGCCGCCGGGCGCGGCGGCGGCTCGGGCGGCGGAAACGCCATCTGCCACCCGATGAGGACCGCCAGGGAGAGCAGCGCGGCGATCAGTAGTCTGCGGTCGTCCAAAGCTCTATGCTCCCGGACCGCGCCCCGTCGGACTCACGGTCGGTCGATCCCACCGGGATGAAAGGGATGGCAGCGCAGCACCCGGCCCGCTGCCTTGATCGAGCCTTCCAGGGCGCCGTACTTGAGGATCGCCAGCCTGGCGTACTCGGAGCAGGTCGGTTCGAAACGACAAGCGCGCGGCAGCAGGGGAGAGATCCATCGCTTGTACAGTGCCAGCAGTCGCAACAGCGCGCGCGCCGCCAGACTCGGTTTCAGGACCTGCCCAGACGTCGCCACAGGTTCTGCAGATCCCTCTCCAATTCGGCGAAGCTCGCCGTATCGGCCGACGGCTTGAGATGCACCACCAAATCCACCGCGGGTAGCTCGGCTCGTCCACTCCATCGCCGATAGATCTCTCGAACTCGCCTCTTGAGGCGGTTTCGCTCCACCGCCGAACCCACCTTGCGGGTCGCGGTGATCCCGATCCGGGCGTAACCGAGAGAGTTCGGCGCCCAAAACAGCGTCGCGAACCTCCCGTGCCGCCGCTCGCCGTCGCGATAGCAGTGCTGAAACTCGGCCCGATGTCCGAGCTTCTGGTCGCGTGTCAGCCGTTCGCTCACATCCGCGCAAGGCGCGAGCCCATCAGGCGGGTGGTCGAGCGGCTAGACGCTCAGGCGCTTTCTTCCCTTGCGACGGCGACGACGAATGATGGCCCGGCCCTGCCGCGTTCGCATGTGGGCACGGAAGCCGTGCTTCTTCTTACGGCGCCGGTTGTTCGGCTGGAACGTTCTCTTCACGGCTCAACTTCCTCTCGAAACAAGAAGGGGCTCTCGACTCGGCGGTATCGCGTATTCGAGATCGGCAGCGCCCCTGGATCTCCGACTCGGTGCGACCCAAATCGTACGATGCCGAGGCCGGCCGCTCCGGCCCGCCGACATCCGGTCGCACGAACCTTGGAATGGTAGCGGAGTTGGGTGCGGAAGGTCAAACGTCGAGGGCGAGGATCTGGCTATCGGCCTCCGACCATCCGCCGTCGGCTGCCGGATCGGCTCCGTCGGCTGGAAAAGCCGCTTCTGCGGCAAACCTGATGGGCCGTAAGGTGCTGAAAACAAACGACTTGCGGGGGACATGGCCGTTGCCGGCTAGCCGCCGCCTCCGCGGCGCCGAGTGGGTCCGAATCCCACCGGCGCCCTTCCCTGAAAAACAAAATGGCGGAGAGGGTGGGATTCGAACCCACGGACCGCTTGCACGGTCAACGGTTTTCGAGACCGCCCCGTTCGACCACTCCGGCACCTCTCCGTGACTGTATGGCGGAGAGGGAGGGATTCGAACCCTCGGTAGAGTCGCCCCTACACACGATTTCCAGTCGTGCACCTTCGACCACTCGGTCACCTCTCCGTCGGCCCGCCGGCGCGATCGCGGCCCTGCGGCCGCCGATCGCTCAACGCGAGCGCAGATCTTCAAAGAACCTTCTGAGCAGCCCGCCGCACTCCTCCTCGAGCACGCCCGAGGTGACTGCGAGGCGGTGATTCAGCCGCCCGTCCCGCACCAGGTCGCCCAAGCTGCCGCAAAAGCCCGCCTTCGGGTCCGCGGCACCGTAGACCAGCCGATCGACGCGGCTGTTGACCAGCGCACCGGCGCACATGGCGCAGGGCTCGAGGGTAACGTACATCGTCGAGCCCACCAGCCGCCACTCGCCGAGCGTTCGCGCCGCCCGCCGGATCGCCTCGATCTCGGCGTGCGCCAGTGGGTCGCGCTCGGACTCGCGCCGATTGTGGCCCCGACCGACGACCTCGTCGCCCGACACCACCACCGCACCGACCGGTACCTCGCCCATCGCCGCGGCCCGTTCGGCCTCGGCGAGCGCCAACCGCATCCACCGTTCGTCGCTCATCGATCTGTACGCAGGCGATGCCGCATGTCGGCGGGCGGGAGGACCGGCGCGGAGGGAGCGTATGTTACTGGAAGCCGCCGGAGGTGGTAAACCGGACCGGGATCGATCAGCGGAGCGCCTTCCCCCCTCGGCCGACGGGTCCTCGTTGCCGCCGCCCGACCGCTGCTATACCATGAGTCGCCCCGGGGTCCGACGAAGGGCTCGGGCCCTGTGCAACGGCCCTCTCCGAACCTCGTCAGGCCCGGAAGGGAGCAGCGATAAGGTGTTGTGGCCGTGTGCCGCAGTTCAGCCGGAGCCCTTCGTCGGATCCCGGGTCACGACCTCCACCCATGGCCTACCAGGTCCTCGCCCGCAAGTGGCGCCCACAAGATTTCACCAGCGTAGTGGGCCAACAGCCGGTCGTGCAGGCTCTGAGGAACGCCCTCGCCGACGGGCGCATCGCGCAAGCCTACCTCTTCTCGGGCATCCGCGGCGTCGGTAAGACGAGCGTCGCGCGGGTCTTCGCCAAGGCCCTCAACTGCCCCAACGAGCCAGCCTCGGATCCGTGCAACGAATGCACCACGTGCGCCGACATCACCAAGGGCTCGGATCTCGACGTGCTGGAGATCGACGCCGCCACCTACTCCAAGGTCGAGCAGGTGCGCGAGCTCACCGACAGCCTGCAGTACGGACCGGCGCGCGATCCCTACAAGGTAGTGATCATCGACGAGATCCACCGTCTCTCCCGTCAGGCCTTCGACGCCCTGCTGAAGATCGTCGAGGAGCCACCCGAGCACCTGGTCTTCATCTTCGCCACCACCGAGGCCGAGGCCGTGCCGGCGACCATCCTGTCGCGCTGCCAGACCTTCCAGTTCCGCCGCGTGCCGCTGGCCCAGATGGTCGAGCACCTCAGCAAGGTCTCTCGGGCCGAGGAGCTCGAGGTGAGCGACCATGCCCTGCGGTTGATCGCTCGCGCCAGCGAGGGCAGCGTGCGCGACGCCATCGCGCTGCTCGACCAGCTGGCCACCTTCGGGGGCGGGCGCATCGCCGACGAGGAGGTCGGTCGCATCGTCGGTGGCGTCGAGCTCTCGCTGCTCGATCAGCTGTTGCGGTCGATCCTGGCGGGCCAGGGTGACGAGGTGGCGGCGTTCGTGCGCCAGGTCGAGAGCACGGGCGTCGATCCACGGCACGTCTACGGCCAGTTCCTGTCCTACTGCCGCGACGCTCTCCATCTCGCTCTCGACCCCGAAGGCGCGCGGGTCGAGCTGCCGAGCGACGAGGCCGCCGAGTTGGCGAAGCAGGCCGCCGCATCCGGCTACGAGAACCTCCTGCGCTTGCTCAACCTGCTTCTCGCCAGCGAGATGACGGTGCGGCGCAGCGAGGCGGCGGGGCTGGCTCTCGAGGTCACCCTGCTGCGAGCCGCCGAGCTGCCGAAGTTGACCGCCATCGAGGCTCTGCTCGGCCGAGGCGAAGCTGCGCCGTCTGCGCCCGCCGCCGGCTCGGAGGGGAAGCCGACGACGGGGAGCGGCTCTGCAGCGAAGGGCTCGGCCGCGGCACCCGAGCGGCAGGCCGCCAGCGCGAGCCGCCGGACGAGCCCCACCACCGCGACGCCCGACACCCAGGAGCCGGCCCCGCAGAGCGAGCCTGCGACCGAGGTCGACGGCAAGGCGGTCGAATCGACCCCCGAGCCGTCCCCCGACGAGCCGGTCACTGACTCGAGCGGCGCCGCTCCGCTAAGGAGCCGGGCAGCGAGCGCGGACGCAGCGAGCCCGGACCTAGCCAGCGACGAGGAGCGAGAACCGCAGCCCGCGACCGCCGCCGCCGGAACGGAGGAAACCGACCCGATCGACCCCGAACCGATGCCGAAACCGCACATCGGGGAGGGCCGCGAGGTCGTCGGGCAACTCCTCGAGCGGCTAAGCTACGTCAAGCAGCCCCTCGCCGCCCATCTGAGCGGCGCGCGCAGCCTGTCGATGCGCGACGACGAGCTGATCATCACCACCTCCGAGGACGACACCGTCCTCGCCAGGACGCTGGCCCGACCGACCAACCGAAAGATCCTCCAGCAGGCGCTCACCGAGATGGCCGGTCCCGGGGCCGCCTGGCGGGTCGTCGCCGGGCCGGCGGGTTCGGCGGGCAGCGACACGCCGGAAGAGGCAGAGAGCGAAGAGACCCCGGAGGAGGTAAGCTCCGATCCCACCGTCCAGAAGGTCCTCGATCTCTTCGGGGGCCAGATCGAGGCGGTCGAGCAACGCTCCGAGAACTCGGAGGCGTGAGAGCCGAGAGGAGTCCCCGACGATGAACATCCGCCAGTTGATGAAGCAGGCCCAACAGATGCAGGAGAAGCTGCAGCGCGAGCTCGCCGACACCGTCGTCGAGGCGAGCGTCGGGGGCGGTGTCGTGACGGTGAAGATGAACGGGCAGAAGCAGTTGCTGTCGGTCGAGCTCGACCCCGAGGTCATCGATCCGGAGGATCCCGAGATCCTCCAGGACCTGCTGGTGGCCGCTTTCAACGAAGCCACACGGCAGATCGACGACCAGCTGAGCGAGAAGCTCGGCGGCATGGCACCGGGGATTCCCGGTCTCGGTCTCGGCTAGCCCCACGGCTCCAACGGCCCCTCGATGAGCGATCCGAGCGACCCGCTGGCCCGCCTGGTCGGCGAGCTCTCCCGCCTCCCCGGCGTAGGGCGCAAGACCGCCACTCGGCTGGCGCACCATCTCCTCAAGGTCCCGCTGGAGGAGGCCGAAGAGCTGGCCGAAGCGGTGGTCGACGTCAAGAAGAAGCTCTTCCACTGCTCCATCTGCAACTCGATCACCGCCGTCGAGCCGTGCGGGATCTGCACCGACGAGGAACGCGACCGCAGCAAGATCTGTGTCGTCGAGGAGCCGTACAACATCCAGCCGATCGAGCGCACCGGCGAGTACCGTGGTCTCTACCACGTGCTACTCGGCGCCCTCTCTCCGCAGCGCGGCATCGGACCGCAGGACATCGCCATCGACGCTCTGCTCGATCGGCTCGACGGTGTCGAAGAGGTCATCGTGGCGACGAACCCGGACGTCGAGGGCGAGGCAACCGCGCTCTATCTGGCCCGCCTGCTCGGGGCACGCGACATCGCATTGAGCCGCCTCGCCTTCGGCATGCCGGTCGGCGGAGACATCGAGTACACCGACGAAGTCACCCTGGCACGGGCGCTGACGGGTCGCGTTCGGATGTGAGCAGCGAGGCGCCAAGCGGCGAGCGGCTGCCCGAGCTGGTCTGCCACCCTCCGGGGCCGCGCTCGCGGGCCCTGGCCGAGGAGCTTCGGCGCCTCGAGGCACCGCGCGTCAACACCTGGGGCGACGGCTCCGAGCCGCCGCTGGTCTGGCGCCGGGCGGTAGGCTCGAACGTCGAGGACGTCGACGGCAACCGGTACATCGACCTGACCGCCGGCTTCGGTGTCGCCGCGGTCGGGCACCGTCACCCACGCGTCGTCGAGGCGGTGCACCGGCAGAGCGACGAGCTTCTCCACGGCCTCGCCGACGTCGCCGCCCATCCCGCACGGATCGAGCTCGCGCGCCGCCTGGTCGAGGTCGCGCCGCTCCCGGACGCACAGGTCTACTTCGCCGTCTCGGGCAGCGATGCCGTCGAGATCGCCATCGAGACGGCGTGGCTCGCCACCAGCAGGCCCC
>JAWVZD010000139.1:0-5851 GCA_033722395.1 Thermoanaerobaculia bacterium
ACGCCGACCTCGACGCCCTCTACCGGCGCATCGGCGACGCCCGCGTCGTGCTTCTCGGTGAGGCGACCCACGGCACGAGCGAGTTCTATGGCATGCGGGGACGGATCACCCGTGATCTGGTCGAGCAGCACGGCTTCACCGTCGTCGCCGCGGAGGCCGACTGGCCCGACGCCGCGCGCATCGACCACTACGTAAGGGATCTGGAGCACCCGGCACCCGACTGGATCGCCTTCACCCGCTTCCCCACCTGGATGTGGCGCAACGAGGAGTTCCGACGGCTGGTCGATTGGCTCCGAGAGGTCAATCTCGAACGCGACTCGAGCAATCGGGTCGGGGTCTACGGTCTCGATCTCTACAGCCTGCACACGTCGATCGCCGCGGTGCTCGCCTACCTCGACGAGGTCGATCCGGACACCGGTGCGCTGGCGCGCCACCGCTACGGCTGTCTGACGCCGTGGGAGTCCGACCCGGCCACCTACGGCCTGGCGGCGCTCACCGAGCGCTACCGGTCCTGCGAGGGTGAGGTGGTCGAGATGCTGCAGGATCTCCTCGACCAACGCCTCCGTTACCAGGAACGCGACGGGGAACGGTTCTTCGATGCCGTCCAGAACGCGCGCCTGGTGGCCGATGCCGAGAAGTATTACCGGGTGATGTATTACGGCGGCCCGGACTCCTGGAACCTCCGCGACACCCATATGTTCCGCACCCTGCGCCGCGTCCTCGAGAGGCGCGGTACCGAGACGCGTGCCGTCGTCTGGGCCCACAACTCCCACCTGGGCGATGCCCGCGCCACCGAGATGGGGGCGCGCGGCGAGATCAACCTCGGTCAGCTGGCGCGGGAGCACTGGGGCGACGACGTCTACGCGGTCGGCTTCGGTACCGACCACGGGCGCGTGGCGGCGGCTTCGGACTGGGGCGGGCCGATGGAGATCAAGGAGATCCGTCCCTCCCATCCGCGCAGCTACGAGCGGCTCTGCCACGACAGCGGCGTCCGCCGCTTCCACCTCGGTCTCGGGGTCGACGCGGAGCTCCGCCGCGCCCTGATGGAACCGAGGCTCGAACGCGCCATCGGCGTCATCTATCGGCCCGAGACCGAGCGCGCCAGCCACTATTTTGCGGCCCACCTGCCGCAACAGTTCGACGAGCTCGTCTGGTTCGACGAGACGAGCCCCGTCGAGCCCCTGGCCAGCGAGGTCGTCGCCGGACTGCCGGACACCTATCCGTTCGGCCTCTGAGCTCGACGCCACCCGGAGGCATGGCGCCACCCCCCATACCTCCGCGGGAGCCGTCCCCTCCGGTGAAGGGTGGCGCGACGCGAGCCGCTAGGGCAGGGTCGACCCGAGAGGAGGTCGATCGCGACAGATGGGCAGGAATTCGCCGTGCCAGCAACCGGAGGCGGCTCTGCTGCCCACGGAGCGACACCGACGCCCACCTGCGGTAGCCGTCTGCTTTCTGCTCGTCGCCGCACTCGCTGCTGCGCCGGTCGTGGCTCTCCCCACGACGCCGACCGCCTCCGAGAGTGGTGCCGCCCTCTACTCCGCCGCCTGCGCCGCCTGCCACGGCACCGAAGGCCGAGGCGCACCAGCCGGCCGGCTCGCCTTCGAGGAAGAGGTGCCCGACTTCACCGATTGCCGATTCGCCAGCCGTGAGCCGGACGCCGACTGGATCGCGGTCGCTCATCAGGGTGGCCCGGTACGCGCCTTCGCCCGCATGATGCCGGCGTTCGGCGAAGCCCTGACCACCGCCGAGTTGGAGCGCATCATCGACCACGTACGAACTTTCTGCACCGACGGTCGATGGCCGCGGGGCGAGCTCAATCTCCCCCGTCCGCTGGTGACGGAGAAGGCCTATCCGGAGGACGAGGCCGTCTTCTCCACCACGGTCGCCACCGAGGGTCCGGGCGAGGTCGTCAACGAGATCGTCTACGAGAAGCGGTTCGGGCCGCGCGATCAACTCGAGGTCGTCGTGCCGTTCGGTTGGCTGGAGACGAACGCCACCGGGTCGCGTGCCGAGGACGGCTGGAACGGCGGATTCGCTGATGTGGCGATCGGCTGGAAGAGGGCGTTGCACCACAGCCTCGAGAAGGGTCGCATCTTCAGCGCTACCGCCGAGGTCGTCCTGCCGACGGGAGACGAGGAGGCCGGACTCGGCAGCGGAGAGGTCGTATTCGAGCCGTTCCTGACCTTCGGGAAGATCTTCGCAACCGACGCATTCCTGCATCTCCAGGCAGGTGGGGAGATTCCCTTCGACGACGAGGCTCCCGACGAAGCGTTCGTTCGGGCCGCCCTCGGCAGGAGCTTCACCGAAGGTCGCTGGGGGCGCACCTGGTCGCCGATGGTGGAGGTCCTCAGCAAGCGCGAGCTCACCTCCGGGGAGTCGGTCGACTGGGACGCCGTACCGCAGCTTCAGGTCACGCTGAATCGGCGCCAGCACGTGATGATCAACCTCGGCGTACGGATTCCGCTCGACGAGCGCGACGAGCGGCAGACACAAGTTCTGCTCTATCTGCTCTGGGACTGGTTCGACGGAGGGTTCTTCGATGGCTGGTAGACGAGCCCTCCGACTGGGGTTTTCCGTCCTGCTGATCGCGAGCGTCGCGGCCGGTGCCGGTGAAGCTCCCGCGACCGGGACCGGTGCAACCGACTCGGACGTCGGCCCGCTCTTCGCCACTGCCGACCGCTGCATCGCCTGCCACGACGGCCTGACGACACCGCATGGTGTCGAGGTCTCTTTCGGCAGCACGTGGAGGAGCTCGATGATGGCTAACGCGGCGCGGGATCCGTACTGGCAGGCCGCCGTACGGCGCGAGGTGCTCGATCACCCAGAGTCGGCCGCGGCGATCGAGAACGAGTGCTCCGCCTGTCACATGCCCATGGCCCGCTTCGAGGCCAAGGCGAGCGGGCGGTTGCAGGGTGTCTTCGCCCACCTTCCGGTGACGAGCGCCGCGGGGCGCACCGACCGGCTGGCCGCCGACGGTGTCTCCTGCAGCCTCTGTCACCAGATCGGGCCCGAGGCTCTCGGCACCGACGAGAGCTTCACCGCCGGCTTCGTCGTCGACACCGCGACCGCCTGGGGCGAGCGCTCGATCTTCGGTCCGTTCGAGGTCGATCCGGGCCGAGCTGCCGTCATGCGCTCCGCCGCCGAGTTCCACCCTCGTCGGGCGGAACACGTCCAGACATCGGAGCTCTGTGCCACCTGCCACACCCTTTCGACCCACACTCTGGGCGAGGGCGGCCGCCACCTCGGCAGCCTACCGGAGCAGATGCCGTATCTGGAGTGGCGCCACAGCGCCTATCGCGGCGAGCGATCGTGCCAGTCCTGTCACATGCCGACGGTCGACGGAGAGACTCCCGTCAGCGCCGTGCTCGGAGTACCCCGCCACCAGGTCTCACGACACGTCTTCCGAGGAGGCAACTTCTTCCTGCCGCGACTGCTCGATCGATACCGCGACGATCTCGGGGTCGAGGCCTCGCCGGACGAGCTCGCCGCGGCGGCCGCCCGCACCGTGGAGCACCTCCAGGCGGCGGCCGCCCGCGTACACCTCGAAGAAGTGCGCTGGCTTCCCGAGGGGATCGAGATCGCCGTCGTGGTCGAGAACCTGGCCGGGCACAAGCTCCCGACCGCCTACCCGTCGCGCCGCGCCTGGCTCCACCTGGTGCTGACCGACGCCGCCGGCCGAACGGTCTTCGAGTCGGGCGCCTTCTCGCGCGACGGATCGATCGAAGGCAACGACAACGACGGCGATGCGGCGAGCTGGGAGCCGCACTACGAGCGCATCCGGACCGCCGACGAGGTACAGATCTACGAGGCGATCCTGCTCGATGTCGACGGCGAGGTCACCACGGGCTTGCTGTCGGGTCTCGACTACGGCAAGGACAACCGGCTGTTGCCGCGGGGTTTCGATCCCCGGTCGGCACCACGAGAGATCGCGATCCACGGGCGGGCGACCTCCGACGACGGCTTCGCGCCGGGCAGCCACCAGGTGCTCTACTCCCCCCACCTCGGGACCTTCACGGCCCCGCTCCGCATCGATGTCGAGCTCTGGTACCAGCCGATCGGCTATCGTTGGGCGGAGAACCTGGCGTCGTACGAGGCGGCCGAGACCGCCCGCTTCGTCGCTTACTACCGCGCCCTGGCCGCCGACTCGGCGATCGTCCTGGCGCGCGATTCCATGGCCGTCGAGTCGCGAGGCGCCGACTGATCGCCCGCTTCTCGAGAGAGCGGTCGTGAGTCGTGTCGCCGAGCGACCGGGACGGCAGCGACCAACTACCGGGAGAACCGCTATGCCTCGACCCTCACCACATCTCACTGTTATCCGGCACCTCGGTATCGGCGTCCTGACCCTCGCGTTCCTCGCTGTGAGCGGATTCGCGGGTGCCGATGGACCGGTCCGAGCACGTGCCGAGATCCGCGGCTGCGCCGACACCGAGATCACGGGCTCTGCCCTGTTCGCCGAGGCCGTCAGCCCGGAGGGGATCAAGCAGGTCGTCGTGACGATCGAGGTCGAGGGCCTGTCGGACGGGCGGCACGCCGTCCACGTCCACGAGACCGCCGCCTGCGAGCCGTGCGGCGCCGCCGGCGGCCACCACGACCCGGGCCCGTTCGGCAAGTCGACTCCGGACGCTCCGGACTTCAACCACCCGTTCCACATGGGCGACCTGATCAACATAGAGGTGCGCAACGGACGGGGAACGCTCGAGACCACCACCAACAGGTTCACTCTCTCGGCTGGTCGCTCCAGCCTCTTCGACGACGACGGCAGTGCCGTCATCATCCACACCAACGAGGATGCCTACTGCGACCAGGAAGACGAGCTCGAGCCGGGCTGTGCCGGCGGACCGCGCGACGCCTGCGGCATCATCGAATCCGTCGAACCCTGATCCAGGCCGGTGCGCCTGCGAGCACCCGATGTCTGACCTCGAGCCGCAGGCCGAGCGCGTCGGCACCGCCGCCTCCCTGATGGCCCACTTCGCCGAACGCACCGGTCTCGTGAGCGACTCGGACCAGCAGGTGCGCTATCTGTGGACCGACGCCTTCGCGGTCTGCAACTTCCTCGGGCTCGCCCAGCTCGACCACGAAGAGGCTCACCGACGAAGTGCTCTGCGGCTGGTGGACGATGTGCATCGCACCCTCGGCCGCCATCGGCCCGACGATCCCCGCAGCGGCTGGATCAGCGGACTGCCGGAGGAGGAGGGAACCGAGCACCCCACCCGCGGCGGGCTACGCATCGGCAAGCCCCGCGGCGAGCGCGGTTCACACGAGCACTTCGACGAGCACCTCGAGTGGGAGCGCGACGGGCAGTACTTCCACTACTCCACCAAGTGGATGCACGCTCTGTCACGCGTCGCCACAGCGACCGGAGAGCCGCGCTACCTGCGCTGGGCAATCGATCTGGCACGCGCGACGTACGCCGGCTTCGTACGCACCGCGCCCGATGGCTCCCGGCGCCTGGCGTGGAAGATGAGCATCGACCTCTCCCGCCCCCTGGTGCCTTCGGCGGGGCATCACGATCCGCTCGACGGTCTGATCACCTTCCTCGAACTCCGCTCGGCGGCGGCGACCCGTTTCGCTGGCAGCTCCCTGGAGACTCTCGACGACGAGATCGCAGCCCTCCGCGGGATGACCCGCGGGATCGACTGGGCCACCGCCGATCCGCTCGGGCTCGGCGGCCTGCTGGCCGACTGCGAGCGCTTGCTGCGGCTCGTCGTGCGGGGAGGCTCGCGCGATCTCGACCTCTTGGAACGCCTCTTCGACGCCGCGCTCACTAGCCTCGCCGCCCCCGGTCAGAGCGACGGGCCCGGCGGAGCCGCCGCCACCCGCCTCGCCTTCCGCGAGCTCGGCCTCGCCATCG
>JAWVZD010000140.1:0-5846 GCA_033722395.1 Thermoanaerobaculia bacterium
CGGGCCGCTCGTCGAGGTCGAGGTCGTCGGCGCCGAGCGGCGCAAGCTCGTCAAGCAGGGGCTGCTGCCGTTCTTGGGCTCGCAGGGCTACGACGCGGCGCTCCTGGTCTACAGCGTCGACCGCCTGCGCGCCTGGTACCAGTCGCGCGGCTTCTATCGCGTCGAGATCGAGGCGGAGGAGCGGGTCTCGACCGAGGAGCGCATCGAGGTGGTGATCGAGATCGAGCCCGGGGTGCGCTACGAGCTCACCGAGATCGCCTTCGTCGGCAACGAGACGATCCCGTCCGAGACGCTGCGCCGGCTGATGCTGACGGCGGAGAAGCAGTGGCTGTCGCCTGGCACCGGCCGGTTGGTCGACGAGACCTTGGAGGAGGACCTTCGGAACCTGCGCTCCTACTACGCCCTGGAGGGCTTCCGCCACGCCGAGGTCGGGCCACCGCAGGTGAGCGTCTCCGCCGCCGAGCGCCAGCTGACGCTCGAGATCCCGATCGACGAGGGCTCGCGGCGGCGCGTCGACGAGATCGAGTTCGTCGGCGTCGAGACCCTCTCCGAGAGCGCCGTCGCCGGCCGTCTGCCGCTGGTCGCCGGCGGCCCCTTCCACCAGAGCCTGGTCGAGAGCGCGGTGAACGACATCCGCGCCATCTACCGCGACGAGGGCTTCGAGAATGTCCTGGCGTCGGCCGAGGTCACCTGGGACGAGTCGGAGCGCGTCGCCGACGTCGTCTTCCGGGTCGTCGAGGGCCCGCGGACGGTGGTGCGGCGCGTCCTGGTGCGCGGCCAGCAGGCCACCAGCACGCCGATGCTGCACAACCTGGTCGACCTCGAGCCGGGCGATCCGGTCAGCCGCTCTAGGTTGCTGGAGATCCAGCGCCGCCTCTACCGCCTGGGCGTCTTCAGCCAAGTCGAGGTCGACCTCGGGCAGGGCGAGCTCCTGGGCGGCGAGCGCGACGTCCTGGTGCGGGTGCGCGAAGGCGACCGGCATCGCCTGTCGCTGGGCGCCGGCTACGACACCGAGGACGGCGTCCGGGGGCTGTTCGGCTACTCGCTCGGCACCCTCTTCGGGCGCGCCGGCTCGGTCAACTTCGACAGCCTGGTGAGCCAGCGCGAGCGGCTCTTCCGGCTGATCTTCAGCCAGCCGGTCATCGACGATCTCGACATACCGGTGACCTACTCGGTCTTCCATTCCCGCGAGGAGGAGAGCACCCGCAGCGAGGCCTTCAGCGGCGACTTCGTCACCGAGATCCAGGGGGCTCAGATCGAAGCCAGCTTTCCGGTCGGAGACCTGCGCGTCCCGGTGCTCTTGACCTACAAGCGGGTCGACAACAACGCCCCGATCGTGCTCGAGGAGATCCTGTTCGACCGCGAGAAGGTCGACGTGGCGATCTCGAGTATCGGCGCGGCGCTGCTGCTCGATCGGCGCGACAGTCAGATCAACCCGACCCGAGGACGCAACACCGTCCTGCAGCTCGAGTACGCCGTGCAGGCGTTCGGCACCGACGAGAACTTCGTCAAGCTGTTCGCCCAGCAGACGCAGTACTTCCGGCTCGGCCGCTTCGGCATCCTGGGGGCGAGCGCGCGCCTGGGCGGCATCGAGTCGTACCGCCAACCGATCGAGGGGATCGCGCGGCGCGGCGGCGAGGAGGGCGTGCCGTTCCCGTGCGGCCCGGATCTCATCCCGGACTTCCGGGTCGCCGTCTCGGAGCGCTTCTTCGCCGGCGGCCGCTCGACCCACCGGGCCTACGAGCTCGACACCCTGGGCATCCTGGGCGAGACGCTGTTCGTCAACCGGCGCGAGGATCCGGAGGGGCTCTGCCGCGAGGTCGGGCTCTTCCCGAGCGGCGGCAACGGACTCGCTCTGCTGAACCTCGACTACCGCTATCCGCTCGGCGACACCTTCTGGGCGACCCTGTTCTTCGACTGGGGCAACGTCTTCGCCGACTGGCGCGAGATCACCACCAGCGAGCTCAAACGCGGCGTCGGCGCCGGCATCGGCTGGGACTCGCCGATCGGCCCGCTGCGCCTCGAGATCGGCTGGAAGCTCGACCGCGAGCGCTTCGAGGATCCGTACCAGATCTTCCTCTCCTTCGGCTCCGCCTTCTGAATCTTTGTAGGACGGATACCGACACCGCGTAGGGCCCGCGGCCGATAGTGGCGAAACGCCGCTGGCGGCATGCTGAGGGTGCCTTGCCACGCGGATGATCGACGTTGCCCTCTTTCGGGCTCGGCCGGGTGGCGGCGGGAACGAGAGACAGGGTGATGAGCCGAGAGCAGCCCTCAGAGATGCCGCCGGACGATCGGACGGCTGAAGAGTCCGGCTCGGCCGGCGGCTCGCCGGAGTCGGGGCGCGCGTCGCGCCTGCTGCGGGACATTCCGATCGCACCGACCTCGCCACACAGCACGCGCGCCGTGCCGCCGAGCGAGATCGGCGACCTGTCGGCCGCTCCGCCGGCCGCGACGCCCGATCCGATCGCTCCGCCCCCCTCCGACGACGGTCCACTCGAGAAGCCACCGGCGGAGAAGGCGCCGCCGGTCGCTCCGCCGGCGGCCGGCGGCCCGGAGCCGGCCCGCCACAGCGCCGAGCTCCGCACCGAGAAGCGCCCCCACTTCCTGCTCGTCGACGACACCGAGGTCCACCTGGCGGCGATGAACCGGCTGCTCGAGCGCGGGCGGTTCCGCGTCGTCTCCTGCACCAACGGGCGCGAGGCGCTCGAGATCGTCCGCCGGAGGCGTCCGCTGATGGTGATCACCGACGCCGTCATGCCCGACGTCAACGGCTTCGAGCTCTGCCGGCGGCTCAAGGACGACGAGCGCACCGCCGAGATCCCGGTCATCCTCCTGACCGGCAAGAGCGATCCGTCGGAGCTCTTGAAGGCCCTCGAGTGCGGCGCCGACAGCATCATCCAGCGGCCGTACGACGAGCGCGAGGTGCTGACCCGCCTGCGGGCCAAGTTCGCCACCCTGGCGGCGAAGAGCCGGGCGAAGATCGGCATGGGGGTCGAGCTCACCATCGGCGGCCAGACGCACTACCTCTCCGGCGAGCGCCTCGAGCTCCTCGACCGGCTGGTCACCTCCTTCGAGACCGCGGTCCGTCAGAAGGACGAGCTCTCGGGCATGAACAAGGACCTGATGGTCGCCTTCGAGCGCATCCGTCGCCTGGAGGAGGATCAGCGCGGGCTGCTCGAGAACACCGGTGACGCCATCGCGGTGCTCGATCAGAACGACATCGTGCGCTACGTCAACCCGGCGGCCGAGGAGCTCTTCGCGCAGTCGAAGCGCGAGCTCTGCGGCAAGCCGCTCGACTGCCCGGTCGAGCCCGGCGAGACGCTCGAGGTCACCATCACCCGGCCGCGCGGCGGCCCGCGCACCGTCGAGGTCAGGGCCACCGGCATCGTCTACGAGGGCTCGCAGGCGCTGATGGCCTCGTTTCACGACGTCACCGAGCGCGAGCAGGCTCTGAAGCTGATGGAGGCGACGCAGAAGGAGCGCGAGGAGATGCGCGGCCAGTTCCTGTCGCACGTCTCGCACGAGCTCCGATCCCCGATCGCCTCGATCAACAACTTCCTGCAGGTCATGCAGCGCTTCGATCCAGGCGACCTGCCGGAGGAGTTTCCCGAGTTCATCGACATCTCGATGCAGAACGTCGCCCGCCTGCGCTCCATGATCGAGGACCTGGTCGAGGCGACGCGGGCGCAGACCGGGGTGATGGCGGTCGAGCCGACGCAGACCTCGCTCGAAGAGGTGGTCCGCGAGGTGCAGGACGCGCTGCGGCCGCGCGCCGAGGAGCAGGAGATCGAGCTCGCCACCGAGCTTCCCGAGCACCTCCCGCCGGTCCTGGCGGATGCCAACCGTCTGCGGCAGGTGCTCACCAACCTCACCGAGAACGCCTTGAAGTTCACCACCGAGGGCACGATCACGGTGCGGGCCGAGATCGTCGAGCCGACCTCCGACGAGGGGCGGAGGATGATCCGCGTCGCCGTCGCCGACACCGGCTGCGGCATCAGCGAGGAGGACTGCGCCAAGATCTTCGATCGCCTCTACCAGGTCGACAACTCCAAACAGACACAGCACCGCGGCCTCGGCCTGGGCCTCTACATCAGCCGCGAGCTGGTGCTGCGCCACGGCGGGCGGATCTGGGTCGAGAGCGAGCTCGGCCGCGGCACCACCTTCTTTTTCACCCTGCCGGTCTTCACCCTGCGCGCCTATCTGCGCGCCGTCGTCGACCCGCAGCAGGTTCCCGACGGGCACCGGCCGATGCTGGTGATGCTCTCCGCCGAGCGTGCCGCGGGCGGCCGGATGAAGCGCGACAACCTCGAACAGATCGAGGAGCTCTATCGAACCCTGGAGGAGAGGGTGTTGCGGCATCCCGATCTGCTCTTGCCGCGGATCGGGTGCTCCGAGGCGCTGGAGACCCTCTTCCTGGTCGCCTGGATGGAGGACGAGGACGGCATCCCGCCACTTCTCGAGCGGCTCGAGGAGGCTGCCGCCGAGATCGAGCGCCAGGAGGGATCCGGTCTGGCGGTCTCGCTCGTCCACACCGCCTGCGATCTGCGAGCGCACGGCAACGAAGGCCTGGCCGACGATCTGGCCGACGCCCTCGAGCCCGAGCTCGAGAGCTTCCACCGACGCACCAAGACCCGAGAACAGGAACTGCATCCCTAGGAGGAACGAGTCATGAACAAGCGCAAGATACTGGTCGTCGAGGACGACCGCGACCAACTGATGGGCCTGTCGGCGATGCTGCGCATGGGCGGCTACGACGTCATCGCCGCCACCGAGGGCGTCGCCGGCATCGCCAAGGCGAGGAGCGACCGGCCGGACCTCGTCCTGCTCGACCTCGGTCTACCGGCGGGCAACGGCTTCTGGTTCCTGGAGACCCTGAGGGCCTCGCCCGAGGTCGGCCAGACCCCGGTGATCGTCCTGACCGCCATGGACTCGTCGCGCGCCAAGGAGAAGGCCTTCTCCGCCGGCGCCGACGGCTTCGGCCAGAAGCCGATCGACGCAGACGACCTGCTGCGCTCGATCGAGGGCCTGCTGAAACGGGTGAACGGACGGGCGGCGGCTCAGGAGCCGGCGGCCCGCAGGGGATAGCGCTCGGCGGCGGCGCTCTCGGCTTCGGCCTGCTGGGCGGCGGCGTGAGCGGCGAGGAACTCCTCCAAGCGCTCGCCGCTGTCGGCGCGGAAGGTGAGGAAGCGCACTCCCAGACCCTCGAAGCCCTCGACCTCCTTGTCGATCTGTCGCACGATCTCGGCCTCGCCCTCGATCCGCTTGTCGTCCTCCGGCAGGAAGAAGGAGAACGCGATCCGGCTGCCCGGCTCGAGCCGCTCGCGCGTCCGCAGCGCCATACCGCTCTGCGACAGGTTGACCGTCTGGCAAGCGCGGTGGAGCTGGTTGTCGTCGACCTCGACCGAGAGCTTGACCAGCATCCTGACCGCCCGGCGGGCGCTCGCGGTGAGCAGGCCGGCGAGGCTCTCCTCGAGCCGCAGCGCGCTGCGCTCGCACGGCAGCACGAACACACCGTCGCCGGCGACGGCGGCGGCTTCGACCATCCCCTCGGGCTCGGCGAGCACGATCACCACCCGGCCGGCCTCGCCGTCTCGGGCGCCGCGGAGATCGTCCACCAACCGCTCGAGGCGGACGTCGGGCAACGGCCAGCAGAGGATCGCGGCGTCGCACCCCTCCTGCCCGCACAGCGACACCGCGGCCTCGGGCGATTCGGCCCGCTGGACCGCGATCGATTCGCGAGCGAGAAAGAAGGCGAGCTTCTTGAGGCCCGTGTTCCGACCCAGTGTGACGATCGTCGTCTCGGATTCGTCCATCTCGTGGTCGTCCATCTCGTGCTCGGGACG
>JAWVZD010000141.1:0-5835 GCA_033722395.1 Thermoanaerobaculia bacterium
CGACCGGGATGGCGAAACCGATCCCGGCGGAGGCGCCGGACGGGCGGAAGATCGCCGTGTTGAAGCCGATCAGCCGTCCGGCGCTGTCGAGCAGCGGCCCGCCCGAGTTCCCCGGGTTGATCGCCGCGTCGGTCTGGATGACGTCGCGGATCACCAGGCGGGCGGGCGACTCGATCTCGCGTCCCAAGGCGCTGATGATGCCGGTGGTCAGACTGTGGTCGAGCCCGAACGGATTGCCGATCGCGAACACCTTCTGCCCCACCCGAAGATCGCTCGAACGGCCCAACGGGACCGGCCGGAGCGTCTCGCGGGGGGCGTCGATCGCCAGCACGGCGAGGTCCTTCTCCGGAGCGACGCCGACGAGCTCGGCGTCCCAGGTCGTCTGATCGGCCAGCGTCACCTGCGCGAGGTTGGCGCCCTGCACGACGTGGAAGTTCGTCACCACGTGACCGTCCCCGTCCCACAGCAGTCCCGAACCGGTGCCGCGCGGGATCTGCTGCACGTTGAGGCTGAAGACGCTGCGCCGGTAGGCGATCGAGGTGATGAAGACGACCGACGGCGAGGCGTTCTGGAACAGCTCGATGGTGGCCCGCTCGTCGGCGTGCAGGACGCGGCGCGGCGTGATCGGCTCGCTCCGGGGAGCGGCCGGCTCGACGGACGCTCCGCTGGCGGCCCTCTCCGGGCCCGCTGGCGGTACCTGCCGACGCATCCCGACCGAATACCCCAGAACGAGGAGAGCGAACGCCAGCAACCAGGCGAGGAGGCGACCACTCCGCATCACGAGGCGGCCGCCTCCAGCCGCTCTTTGCGGTTGCGATAGAGCTCGGGATCGACCACCCCGACCATGCGCTCCAGGTCGAGCTCGGCGCCGAGGAAGTCGCGCATCGTCCGCGCCGCCGCCAGCGGATCGGCCAGTGCGTCGCGGTAGTGGATCTCCACGAACTCGAACTGCGGCGCGCGCTTCATCAGGTAGCGCGCCCGGAACAGATCGGCCTCGAAGAGCTTCGCCATGCGCTCGTCTTCGGTGTCGTCGTCCTCGTCACGCCGCGCCAGCATCTTCTGTTGCGACGCCAGGATCTCCTCCATGTCCCGCCGCATGAACAAGACCTTGTAGTTGTGCTCGGCCGGCAGCTCCCGTAGCAGGAAGGAGATGATCTTGATCGCCTTGCCGCGCGCCTCGGCCAGCCAGGCCTTGTCCTCCATCCGGGCCAGCTCCTTGACCCGCTCGTCCTCGTAGTAGCCCTCGGGATTGTCCTCGTCGGCCGACCGCTCGCCGTCGGTGATCACCTCGACCCCCCCGGCGGCGAGCATCTTCATCGCCATCGACGTCCCGGAGCGCGGCAGGCCGGATACCACGACGATCGGTCGCCCATAGCGCAAGCGGCGATAGGCTGTGAGAAGAGGATTCGAGGTCATGATTGGCTCCCGGGGGATTTCGAGATCGCCTCCGTCACCGGGAGCAACCGGATGACAGACGAGCGATCCTGCATTATTATCATGCGGCTCGGTCGTCGAGGGAAGGCCGAACACGCTCCGCTCCAACACCACGACCGCTCTTCGCCGCCGATCTCCGTCCAATCGATGAGACGCTTTGCACTCGCGCCGGTCGTCGCCGGCCTGTTGGCACTGGCGGCCGCGACACCGGCCGAGGCCTATATCGGTCCCGGCGCCGGCTTCGCCATCGCTTCGTCGTTCCTGGTCATCTTCGTGACCGTTCTGCTGGCGTTGGTCTCGCTGCTGATCCTGCCGTTCCGCATCGTCTGGAGGAAACTTCGGACGCCGAAGACCGACGAGCCGCTCATCCGGCGGCTGATCGTGGTCGGCCTGGACGGCCAGGACCCGCGATTGACCGATCGCTTCATGAAGGAGGGCAAGCTGCCCAACTTCGCCAAGCTCGCCGAGGAGGGCTGCTACACGCGGCTGCGGTCGACCTATCCGTCGATCTCACCGGTCGCCTGGTCGTCGTTCTCCACCGGCACCCATCCAGCGAAGCACAACATCTACGACTTTCTCGATCGCGACCGGCGGACCTATCTACCCCTACTGTCGTCGACCAAGATCGGCGAGGTAGAGCGGTTCTTGAAGATCGGCAAGATCCGTCTGCCGCTGCACAAGCCGGAGCTCAGGCTGCTGCGCAAATCGGTTCCGTTCTGGTCGATTCTCGGCAAGCACCACATCTGGAGCACCGTGCTCCGCGTTCCGATCACCTTCCCACCGAACAAGTTCTACGGCGCTCAGCTGGCCGCCATGTGCGTGCCGGACCTGCTGGGCACACAGGGCACCTTCCTTCTCTACACCACTCGGAAGGCCGACGAGGAGTTCAAGGAGGGCGGCCTGCGCTTCGAGCTAGAGCCAGGCCAGCGACGCTGGGAGACGACGATCGACGGGCCGGAGAACATCTACCGCGAGGATGGCCGACCGTTCCGGGTGCCGCTGGTGATCGACACCGACCCGGCGACCGGACGCACACGCATCGACCTCGGCGACGAGGTCCACGAGGTCGAGACCGGCGAGCTCACCGACTGGATCACCCTGACCTTCGAAGCCGAGGCGATCCCGCCGCGCAAGAAGAAGGTCACCGGCCTGGTGCGCATGATGGTGACCGAGAGCGGCGAGCACTTCTCGCTCTACATCACCCCGATCAACATCGATCCCGAGAAGCCGGCGATGCCGATCTCCCATCCCGACTTCTACGCCACTTACCTCGACAAGAAGATCGGCCCCTATGCCACCCTCGGACTGGCAGAGGACACCTGGGCCTTGAACGAGAAGGTGATCGACGACGGCACCTTCCTCGAGATGACCTACGACATCGACCGGGAGCGCGAGAAGCAGTTCTTCGCCGCCCTCGACCGGCTCCGCCGCGGCTCGCTGGTCTGTGTCTTCGACACCACCGATCGGATCCAGCACATGTTCTGGCGCTATCTGGAGGACGGGCACCCGGCCGCCGCGGCGACCAACGGCGACGGCGAGCCGGAGCACGCCAACGCCATCGAGGAGCTCTACCTGCACAACGACCGCCTGGTCGGGAGGGTCCTGGAGCGGATCCGGGACGACGACCTGCTGCTGGTGATCTCGGATCACGGCTTCACCTCCTTCCGCCGCGGCATCAACCTCAACAAGTGGCTCTACGAGCACGGCTACCTCCAACTGAAGGAAGGCACCGACGGCTCGAGCGAGTGGCTGCGCGACGTCGACTGGTCGCGCACCAGGGCCTATTCGCTCGGCCTCACCGGCATGTTCCTGAACCTGAAGGGGCGGGAGGCCGAAGGGATCGTCGAGCCGGGAGCCGAGGCGAAGGCCTTGAAGCGCGAGCTGATCGAGGGCCTGAGCGGCCTGATCGACGAGGAGCACGGCGAGGTCGGCATCAACGAGGTGTTCGAGACCGCTGCCCTCTACCAAGGTCCGTATCTGGGCAACGCACCCGATCTGTTGGTCGGCTACAACCACGGCTACCGTGTCTCGTGGGACTGCGCCACCGGCATGGTCAGCGGCCCGATCTTCGAGGACAACGTCAAGGCCTGGAGTGGTGACCACGGCGTCGACCCGCGCATCGTGCCGGGCGTGCTGTTCTCGAACCACGCCGTACACGACGACGATCCGGCGCTGATGGACATCGCACCTACGGCGCTGTCGCTGTTCGGCATCGAGCCGCCGCAGCACATGGACGGCAAGCCGCTGTTCGATCGGCGGCGGTTCGCCAAGGAGCGCGAAGATGCGGCCTAGTTACTCGCTCCTCGGCCTGCTGGCACTCGCCCTGCTGGCGCTCGCGACGCTCGCCACTCCGGCGAGCGAAGCCGGCGAAGGGCGGCCACGGGTCGTCGTCATCGGCATCGACGGCATGGATTGGGAGCTCACCCGAGAGATGATGGAGGCGGGGGAGCTGCCCAACCTGGCGCGGCTGGCCGCCGGCGGCTCCGCCGCCCCGCTGGGCACGTCGGTGCCGCCCCTGAGCCCGGTCGCCTGGTCCGAGTTCATCACCGGCCTCGACGCCGGTGGTCATGGCATCTTCGACTTCATCCACCGCCATCCCGACAAGCTGTCGCCGTACCTGTCGACCAGCGAGCCGCGGCCGACCGGCATCGCGACGCGGCTCGGCTTCCTCCCGGAGGTCGTGCCACTGGGCAAGTACTGCGTACCGCTGGTCGGCGAGAAGCAGGTGCTGCTGCGGCACGGACAGCCGTTCTGGGAGCCGCTCGAGGCGGCCGGCATCGACACCACCGTCATCCGCATGCCGGCCAACTTCCCGGTCACCGGCACGGCGACGCGCGAGCTGTCGGGGATGGGCACACCGGACATCCTCGGCACCTACGGCACCTTCACCTTCTACACCACCGACGTCTTCACCGAGCGCAAGTCGGTCGGCGGCGGCCAGGTGGTACCGATGGATCTGTGGGACGACATCGCCCGCGGGGCGCTCTACGGGCCGCCCGATCCGATGCTGTGCGACGCACCCGAGACGGCGATCGACTTTCGCGTCTTCGTCGACAGCGAGGAACCGGTGGCCCTGCTCGAGATCGACGACCAGCGACTGGTGCTCGAGCTGGGCGAATGGAGCGACTGGCTGCGGGTGAGCTTTCCGCTCACCGGCTCCGGCTCGGTCGGCGGCATCGTCCGCTTCTACCTCAAGCAGCTCCGCCCGGAGGTCGAGCTCTACGCCTCACCGATCAACATCGATCCCCTCGCGCCGGCGCAGCCGATCTCCACCCCCGAGGGCTACGCCGGCGAGCTCGCCGAGGCGACCGGCCTCTTCTACACCCAAGGAATGCCGGAGGACACGCGGGCGCGCTCCGAGGGCTATCTGAGCCGGGACGAGTTCCTGCAACAGGCCGCCCTCGCCGCCGAGGAGAACATCGAGCAGTTCGAGTACGTGCTGGACCAGTACGAAGACGGCCTGCTCTTCTACTACTTCGGCAACCTCGACCAGGTCTCCCACATGATGTGGGGCACGATGGACCCGACCCATCCGGGCTACGTCGAGGAGCGCGACGCGCCCTACGCCGACGTGGTGCCGTCGCTCTACCGTACCGCCGACGGTATCGTCGGCCACGCCATGGCGACCCTCGGAGACGACGTCACCCTGGTGGTGATGTCGGATCACGGCTTCGCCAGCTGGAAGCGCTCCTTCCATCTCAATGCCTGGCTGGTCGAGAACGGCTATCTGGCGCCGCGCAACCCCGGATCGACCAGCGACCCCGGAGCGCTGTTGAACATCGACTGGTCGCGCACGCGTGCCTACGGCCTGGGCTTCAACGGCCTCTACCTGAATCTCGAAGGGCGCGAGAAGAACGGCATCGTGCCGGCGCAGGAGAAGCGCGCTCTGCTCGAGGAGCTGCGCGACCGTCTGCTGGCGGTGATCGACCCGGAGACCGGAGGGCCGGCGATCACCCGCGTCTACATCGCCGAGGACCACATGACATCCGACGAGCAGCTGGCGATCGGCCCCGACATCGTGGTCGGCTACGCCGAAGAGACCCGGGGACACAGCAACTCGGCGATCGGACAGGTCACCGGTGATCCGGTGCTTTCCAGCAACACCGACGACTGGAGCGGCGATCACGGCATGGACCACACCACCGTGCCGGGCGTGCTCTTCCTCAACCGACCGCTGGAGCGGCCGGCCGCCAACCTGCGCCAGCTGGCGGCGGCGATCCTCGTCGAGCTCGGTGTCGAGGGATTCCCGGCCACCGCCTCGCCCGAGACCACCCATGCACCCTGATCCTGGAGAGTTCCCATGTTCGGATACACCAAAGTGAAGCTGGAGAGCGATCTGGTCGACAAGATCGAACGCTACGCCGAGCTCGCCGGCTACTCCTCGGCCGAGGAGTTCATCAC
>JAWVZD010000142.1:0-5828 GCA_033722395.1 Thermoanaerobaculia bacterium
GAGCTCGATCGCCTCGGCCTTGAAGTAGTCGCCGAACGAGAAGTTGCCCAGCATCTCGAAGAAGGTGTGGTGCCGGGGGCTCGGACCGACGTTCTCGAGATCGTTGTGCTTCCCCGACACCCGCAGGCACTTCTGCACGCTCACGGCGCGCCGGAAGGGCGGCTCGTCGGCCCCCAGGAAGTAGTCCTTGAACTGCACCATCCCGGCGTTGGTGAACAGCAGGGTCGGGTCGCCGTGCGGCACCAGAGGAGCGCTCGGCACCGCCTCGTGGCCGTGCCGCGAGAAGAAGTCGACGAAACTCCTCCGGATCTCCTGACTCTTCATGCTGCCTCTTCGGTTCGTGAGCGCTGGATCGGGCCCGGCCCGCTCTATCGCGGCACGACGGGACGGCACCCCGAGGGGATCTCACCATACCACGAGCACCCCCGCAGCGGCGCCGGTGCGGGACGCCGGTCGGGGACCTCGCTCAGCCCGACTCGTCGCTCCATTCGCCCCGCCTCTCCTCGACCACTTCGAGGATGGCGCCGGCCGGAAAGCCCTTGCGGTCGAGGTGACGCGCCAGCGCCGCCGGATCCCGTCGACCGCGGCGACACCAGGCTGCCGCGACCTCTCGGGTCGCCTCGCCCTCGTCGATGTCGGCGTAGACGGTATCGAGCGCCCCGTCGGCGGCCGACGCTTCGGCACCGCGGCGCGCCAGCTCCAGCCACATCCGCCGGCGGCCTACGAGGCCGCGTCGCAGTCGCCCGCGAACGTACTCCTCCGCCACGCGGCGATCGTCCAGCGTACCGTCGCGCGACAGGCGCTCCAGGACGCGCTCGACGACGGCGGCGTCGAAGCCGCGGCGAGACAGCTTCTGCTCCAGCTGACGAACGAAATGGGAACGAGAGGCGAGCAGCCGGATCGCCTTGTCGTAGCAGGCCGACTCGTCGGCGGGATCGCGTTGCATCGACCGGCCCGAGAGCGCAGCGTCGGCGGCTCGCTCCCGCTAGCCCTGCTCGATCTCGAGCGACGGCTCGACGAACTCGTCGGGCTCGCCCTCGACGTGCTCGAGCGTCGACTCCATCTGTTCGCGGGCCTCGTCGGCAGTGTATTGCACACCCTCCAGCCGGAGGCGGAACTCGTCCGGATTGCTCGCTCGCAGCATCGCCTCCTCCAGGGTGATCAGATCCGACTTGTAGAGCCGGAACAACGACTGATCGAAGGTCTGCATGCCGTACTGACTGGTGCCGAGCGCGATCTGCTCGCGGATGTACTTGGTGCGCTCCTTGATCTCGATGCACTCGCGGATGTAGGGCGTCGAGATCAGGACCTCGACCGCAGGAACCCGCCCCTCACCGTCGGCGCGCGGCAGCAGCCGCATCGAGATCACCGCATGGAGCACCTGACTCAACTGGATGCGCACCTGCTTCTGCTGATGCGGCGGGAACATCGAGATGATGCGGTTGACGGTCTCGGTCGCGTCCAGAGTGTGCAAGGTCGAGAAGACGAGATGGCCGGTCTCGCTCGCCAAGAGGGCCGTCTCGATGGTCTCGTGATCGCGCATCTCACCGACCAGGATGACGTCGGGGTCCTGGCGCAGCGCCGAGCGCAGCGCCGGCGCGAAGCCGTAAGTGTCGACGTCGAGCTCGCGCTGGTTGATGATCGACTTCTTGTCGCGGTGCAGGAACTCGATCGGATCCTCGATGGTCAGGATGTGCTCCGGCCGGCGCGAGTTGATGTAGTCGAGCATCGCCGCCAGCGTGGTCGACTTACCGGACCCGGTGGTCCCGGTGCACAGCACCAGGCCGCGCCGCTGCTCGCAGATCTTCTCCAGCACCGGCGGCAGCATCAGCTCCCGGATGTCCTTGATGCGCGCCGGGATGACACGCGCCACCAGGCTGACCGAGTTGCGCTGCTGGAAGACGTTGACGCGGAATCGGCCCAGCCCGGGCACCGAGTAGGCGATGTCGATGCCGAGCTCCTCCTTGAAGCGCTGCTTCTGGCGCGCGTTCATCATCGAGAAGCCCATCGCCACGGTGTCCTCCTGCATCAACCGCTTGACGTTCGACAGCGTGTGCAGGTCCCCGTCGACGCGGATCACCGGCTGGCTGCCGACCTTCAGGTGAAGGTCGGAGGCGCCGCGCTCGACCGCGATCTTGAGCAGGTCGTTGATATTCATGTCGACCTCGCGAGGGTCATTGACTCGATGCAACCGGCTGACTTCGTGCAGCTTAGCCAGCCGTCACGGGGGTGTCAAACCGCTCGATCACAGCTCGGAGAAAGCGCCGCCTCCGACGCTCCACAGAACCACCCCTGCTGCCACCACCGCCGCGGTCTCGACGCGCAGCACCCGCTCGCCGAGGCGGAGCCGCTTCGCCCCGGCGCTCTCGAGCTCTTCGATCTCCTCCGCCCGCAGGCCGCCCTCCGGCCCGACCACTACTCGCACCGCGCCGGCTCGCCGCCAGGCAGCGGCGTCCGGGGCCTCTCCCGGCGGCACCGTCGGAGCCCTCCGATCGAGTACCAGCGTGGGTGTTTTCGGCTCGAGCGCCGCGACCAGATCGCTCAACGGGTGCAGACCGGAGATCTCCGGCACCAGCGCGCGGCTGCTCTGTTCGACGGCGGCCACGGCGATGCGGCGATGGCGCTCCAGCGCCGGTTCCGGCACGGTGCGGCCGCTGTGCGCCGTGTCGAGCCAGCGCAGGGCCGTGATCCCGACCTCGGTCGCCTTCTCCACCAACCAGGCGGCACGCCGCGGGCGCGGAACCCCGACCCAGAGCTCGACGGCGACGGGCGCCTCGTTCGGCGGCGCCTCGTCGCCGAGCGCGATCCCCGCGCGGCGCCGACCGACCGAGTCGACCTCGGCCCAGCGGGCCGCGCCGCGACCGTCGACCAGGCGCAGGCCGGCGCCGGCACCGAGGCGACGCGCGCGGAAGAGGTGCCGGAAGGCCTCGCCGTCGAGCTCGATCCGCTCCTGCCGCAGCTCTCGTGGCGACACCACGACGGTCGGACGGCTCACCCGTCCCCCTCTCCGAGCGCCGGCGCGGGCGGTGCCACTACCTCGAGGGCGCGCCACTCGCCGTCGGCGCGCTCCTCGAGGAGGCGCCAACCGGCCGCCAGAAGTCGCTCGCGCAGCCGCTCGATATCCTCGTCGCTGGCACCCGACAGCAACGCTCTGCCACCGCTCGTCAGGCTGCGCCCGAGCGCCACCAGATCGCCCAGCCATTCCCTCGGCACGATGTTGACGAGCGCCAGGTCGAACCCCGCCGCCGCCAGGCAGTCGGCTCCCCCGACGACCAAGTGAAGGCGAACCTCGTTGGTGCGTGCGTTCTCCCGCGCTACGAAGACGGCCAGGGGATCGGTGTCGACCGCCACCGGACGCTGCGCCCCGAAGCGGGCGGCGGCCAGAGCCAGGATGCCGCTGCCGGTGCCGATGTCGACCACCCGGCAGCCGCCCAGATCGATCTCCTGCAACCACTCGAGCAGCAGTCGCGTCGACTCGTGGCTCCCGGTGCCGAAGGCCTGTCGAGCGGGGATTCGCAACAGCGCTCGCTCCTCCGACGGCGGGGCGGGCGCGGAGGGATCTCCCGGGTCGAGGCGCAGCCGCGGACCGACGTCGAACGGTCGGGCGGAGGCCCGGTACTCCGCCAACCAGTCGCGTGACGCGACCTCTACCCGGTCGAGGCGGCGGATCCCCCGTCCCTTCCATCCCGGCGGATCGGAGTCGAGCGCGGGCGGCGACGGCGTCTCGAAGTACGCCATCAGTCGGATCGACGCCGCGCCGCCCCCGCGCTCGGCGGGCGGCCGGACCTCGACCCCGACGGCCCCGTGAGCCCACAACTCGAGCGACAGCAGCTCTTCCTGATCGGCCGGCAACTCGTAGGTCAGACGCTCCCAGCTCGGCAAGCGACCTACCCGAAGAGGTCCTTCACCCGCTCGATGACACCCCGCTCACCCTCTGGCGTCTGGTCGTCGAGCCCTCCGAGCCGCTCGATCAGCTCGAGCTCCTCCTCGGAGAGCGAACGTGGATCGGGCACGCGGATCGCCGCCACCACGATGTGATCGCCGCGACCGCGCTCGTTGAGGCGCGGCATGCCCTTGCGTGGCAGCCGGAACTGGGTGCCGTGAGCGGTACCGGGCGGCACGTCCAGCGTCACCGGTCCGTGCAGCGTGTCGACCTCCAGGGTCGCTCCCAGGACCGCCTGGGGAAAGGAGATCTGCGCTTCGCTCAGGACGTGCGATCCCTGGCGCTGGAACCGGTCGTGCTCGGCGATGCGTAGATCGACGTACAGGTCCCCCGGCGGACCGCCGCGGCGGCCGTGCTCGCCCTCGCCACGCAGTCGAAGGCGCGAGCCGTCGTCGACGCCCGGTGGGATCGTGACCTCGATCGAGCGCTCGCGCTCGACCCGTCCCTCACCGTCGCACGCCTCGCATGGATCGGTGATCACCGAGCCGACGCCGCCGCACTGCGGGCAGGTGCGCGCCACGGTGAAGAAGCCCTGCGTGAACTGCACCTGGCCGGCGCCGCGACAGGTGCCGCAGGTCGACGCCGCCGACCCTTCGCGGCTGCCTTCGCCGGAGCAGGCGTCGCAGCTCTCGAGACGCGGAATGCGCAGCGACTTGTCGCACCCGAAAGCCGCCTCCTCGAGGGTGATGGCGAGCTCGTAGCGCAGGTCGGCACCCGGGCGGGCACTCGAGCGCCGGCCTCCCCTGCCGAAGCCGAAGCCGAAGAAGTCGCCCAGAATGTCGGCGAAGTCGCCGAACACCGTCGGGTCGAAGCCGCCGAAGCCGCTCCCCGAAACACCCCGCTCGCCGAAGCGATCGTAGCGCGCCCGCTTTTCCGGGTCGGAGAGCACGGCGTAGGCCTCGGCTGCCGCCTTGAAACGCTCCTCCGCCTCCTTGTCGCCGTCGTTGCGATCGGGATGGTACTTGACCGCCAGCTTGCGGTAGGCCGACTTGATCTCTTGCTGGCTGGCTCCCCGGCCTACACCGAGGACCTGGTAGTAGTCGCGCTTGGCCATCTGTGGTCGGTCAGCCTTCGGCCGGATCGATGTTCTCGAGCATGATGTCGGAGAGCTGCTGCGCGACGGCATTGAGATCGAACACCGCCGCCTCGAGCACCGACTGCTCCTCCTGGCTGAGGGCCCCCCGGGCCTTGAGCAGCGTGTCGTGGACGCGCTTCCTGACATCCGACTCCATCATGTCCTGGAACTGCCGGAAGACCTTGTCGTTGGTGTAGATGAGGCCCTCGAGCCGATTGCGCAATCGTCGCAGTTCGCGGCGCTCTCCGTCCCGCTTGGCGAACTCCTCCGCCTCGGAGATCATGCGCTCGATCTCGTCCTGGGAGAGACCGCCGGCGGGGTTGATCTGCACGCTCTGCGACTTGTTGGTCGCCAGGTCGCGCGCCGAGACGTTGACGATGCCGTTCGAGTCGATGGCGAAGGCGACCTCGATCTGCGGCACGCCGCGCGGTGCGGGCGGAATGCCGACCAGCTCGAACCGACCCAGCGACTTGTTCTCGGCAGCGATCTCGCGTTCGCCTTGTAGAACGTGGACCTCCACCGTGTCCTGGTTGTCGACCACGGTGGTGAAGATCTGCGAGGTGCGGGTCGGGATCGTCGAGTTGCGTTCGATCAGTTTGGTGAACAGGCCGCCGTGGGTCTCGACGCCGAGCGACAGGGCGGTGACGTCCAGCAGCACGATGTCCTTGATGTCGCCTCGCAGGATGCCGCCCTGGAGCGCCGCCCCTACCGCCACCACCTCCTCCGGATTGATCTCCCGGTTGGGCGAGCGGCCGAAGATCTCCTCCACCATCGACACCACCAGCGGCGTCCGGGTCTGACCACCGACCA
>JAWVZD010000143.1:0-5811 GCA_033722395.1 Thermoanaerobaculia bacterium
GCGTCGACCCTCTTCGAGGGCTACGGCGAGGTTCTCCTGCTCTTCCGACGCGCGCCGCCGGGCCTCGTCGAGCTCTTCGAGGGCTCGATCCCAGGCCGGCTTGATCTGCGAGTCGCGGTAGAATGGATCGTCCTCGGCGTAGAAATCTTGCCGCAGTGCGGCAATGCGCTCTTCGAGCTCGGTGATCCGATCGATGGCCTCCCGCCAGGTCTGGCGAAGATCGCCGACCCGATCGCGCCAGTAGGCTTCGTCCTCGGCGAGCTCCTCGAGCGCGTCCTCGTCCGACTCTTCCTGGCCGGAGTCCGCCGCGCTTTCCTGGTCGCTTTCCTCGTCGTCCTCCTCGACGAAGGTCAGCTGACCGCCGGCGGCATGGTCGGCCAGATTCTTGTCGGTGATGACGACGGTCGAATCGCCGGTCCGGGCGCGGCGGGCACGCTCCGCCTGGGCCGCGGCGAAGAGCGACTTCGGCTGCTCGGCTTCTCCGGACGGTGGCTCGATGACCACGGTGATCTCGTCGTTGCTCTCGTCGTCGCCGTTGCCGTTGCGATCGGTTTCCGCCTCGTTTGCGCCTTTCGTGGGTTCCGGGGCGGACTCGACCGCCGTCGCACCGGGCTCGGGCGGTTCCTGTTGCGGTGTGTTGGAGACGGGCTCGTCGATCTCGGGTCCGGCGGGTGCCATCGACTGCGGTGGCAGCGCACGTTGGTCGGGCCGGGAAGCACAAGCTGCGGCTAGGAGCACGACGGCGCAGAGGAGAGAGCCGCCGACCGCTGTCCGAGCGTCTTCGATCGGTCGTCGGAGTCGCATCGTGCACCGCCTCAGGTGGAGTCGGGCTCGCCGGCCTCGGCCCGGCCGTAGCGGTCCTCGAGGCGCACGACGTCGTCGAGCTCCGGCGTCGACACCTCGAGGATGTCGCAAGCGGTCGCTTCGGTGCGCATGCGGTGCCGGGTGTTCGGGCGGATGCGATAGGTGTCGCCCGGTTGCATTCGATGACGCACCATCCGGCCGTCCTCCTCCACTTCGAGCTCGTACTCGCCTCGCAGCAGGTAGAGCGTCTCGTCCTTGACGCGGTGATACTGCAGCGACAGCGCTTCGCCGGGCTCGATGTGGAGGATCTTGCCGACATAGCGGTCGGTGTGGGCGAAGATGAGCTCGTAGCCCCACGGTTTGTCGACTCGGGTGACCTCTGATCGCATGACGGTAGATCTCATCGACCGCTGCCGCTACGCCGAGACCAGGGCGGCACCGAAAACGGTTCGTAGATGATCGTCGACCTCCTGTGCGGTCCCCATGGTGAGGCACCGCTTCGCCGCTTCTTCGGCATCGGCCCGATCGATCTGCCGGACGCGGGACTTGACGGCCGGCACCTGGCGCGGAGCCATCGACAGCCGGCGCAGGCCGAGCCCTACGAGCAGGGCTGTGCTGCGCACGTCGGAGGCCATCTCGCCGCACAACGATACGTCGATGCCGGCTTCGGCGGCGCTGTCGACGACGAAGCGTATCATCCGCAGGATCGCCGGATGATGGGGCTGGTGCAGGTGGGCGACGTGCTCGTTGTTGCGGTCGACGGCGAGGGCGTACTGGATCAGGTCGTTGGTGCCGATCGAGAAGAAGTCGACCTCGCGCGCCAGCACGTCGGCCGTCAGCGCCGCCGAGGGCACCTCGATCATGATGCCGAGCTCCGGGTCGCCGGCGTATCGCACGCCCTCGGCGTCGAGCTCCTTCATCAGACGCAGCAGGCCGTGCCGGAACTTCCTCACCTCCTCGACCCCCGACACCATCGGCAGCATGATGCGGAGCTCTCCGTCCACTCCGGCGCGGAGCAGAGCTCTCAGCTGGACGCGGAAGATGGTCGGTCGTGCCATGGTCAGCCGGATGCCGCGCAAGCCGAGTACCGGATTGTCCTCGTGCGTCGCCAACAGCTCGCGAGCCAGCTTGCGTCCCCCCAGATCGTAGGTGCGGATGACCACCGGGTGGGGGGCCATCTCGGCCAGCATGCGGCGGTAGATCTCCAGGTGCTCCTCCTCCGTCGGCAGCTCGGGGCTCTTCTCGATGTAGAGGAACTCGCTGCGATAGAGGCCCACCCCGCGGGCCCCGAAGCGCTGTGCGTCGGCCAGCTCCTCGGGCAACTCGATGTTGGCTGCCAGATCGATCGAGGTGCCGTCGAGCGTCACCGCTTCGAGCTCGCGCGTCGCCTGCATCTCGCTGTCGCGCGCCTTCATCTGTCCGGCCAGCGCGCGGTAGCGCTCCAAGACCTCGTCCGTCGGATGGAGGATGACCTTCCCCTCCTTGCCGTCGACGACTACCGGATCGTCGTCGGTGATCCGCTTGCCGATGCCCTCCAGTCCGACCACCAGCGGGGTATTGAGGGAGCGCGCGATGATGGCGGTGTGGGAGGTCGCTCCGCCGCTCTCCAGGACGAATCCGACGACGCGCGAGCGACCCAATCGCACCGCCTCGGAGGGCGTCAGATCGTGAGCGATCACCACCACGTCGCTTCCCAACTCGCTCAGGTCGTGGGTGGTGCTGCCTTGCAGGCAGCGCAGCACGTAGCGGCCGACGTCGCGCAGGTCCTCGACCTTGTCGCGCAGATGAGGCGTCTCCATCGCCTGGAAGCGCTCGGCGAGGTCCGTCACGACGCGGTGGATCGCCCACTCGGCGTTGATCTTCTCGCTCTTGATCTGCTGCACGATCCGCTCGATGAAGTCCTGGTCCTTGAGCAGCAGCGAGTGGGCCTCGAAAATCGCCGCCAGGTCGTCCCCGAGCTTGCGGCGCACCTCGGCCGCGGTGCCCTGGATCTCGCGCTCGGCGTCGACCAGCGAGGCCCGGAAGCGCTCGATCTCGGGGCCGAGCTCGCTCTCGGCGAGCGAGATGCGGTAGATCTCGCTCGGCAGCGACTCGATCGACACCGAGCGGCCGATGCCGATGCCGGGCGACACCCCCGTGCCGTGGAAGATCTCCATGCTCACGGCGCGCCCGCTTCCTCGTCGAAGCCACCCTCGATCAGCTCGGAGAGCGCTCGGAGCGCCTCCTCCTCGTCGCTTCCCGAGCAGCGCAGCCGCACCGCGCTCCCCTGGGCCGCCGCTAGCAGCAGGATGCCGAGGATGCTCTTCGCGTCGACCTCCTCGCCGTCGTGTGCCAGCCAGACGTCGGCTTCGAACCGATTCGCCAGGTGAACGAGCTTGGCGGCCGCCCGGGCGTGCAGACCCAGCCGATTGACGATCTCGACCTCCTTCTCCACCACTCCGTCCGTCCTCACTTCGAGCTCTCGTCTTCTGTGCGACAGATGCTGGCGCGCCCCTTGGCCGAGATCCACTCGGCGAGGGCCGGGAGCTGTCGTTCGCGTCGGTCGCTGCAGCACAACCGCACGACCATCGGCAGGTTGACCCCGGTCACCACCTCGACTCGGCCGGGCTCGGTGAGACGCCGGGCGACGTTGTGCGGCGTGCCACCGTACATGTCGGTGAGGATCAGAACGCCCTGCTCGGTGGCGATGCGTCGGCTCGCCGTGCGGACGATCTCCAGTGCCTCCTCGGGCGAGGTGTCCCAGGCGAGCGAGAGCGCGTGGACGTTGTCGCTCTTTGCACCGCTGATCGTCGTCGCGGCTGCCAGCAGTTCGTCGGCCAACGGGCCGTGCGTCAGGATGAGGACCCCTACCATGGCGCCCCGATGCTATCCCTCCGGCGTCCGCGGAGCAACGCGCCGAGCAGGCCGTGACGTGACGGGAGAACCTCTTTGCCCAGAAGGAGTTGCGCCACGTCCGACGTGCGCTACTTGGCGATGTCGCGGTGCTCGAGCTGCACCGGCCATCCGGCGTCGTGCAGGCGCGCGCCGAGCGCCTCGGCAACCGCCACCGAGCGGTGCTTGCCGCCGGTGCAGCCGATGCCGATCGACAGGTGGCTGCGGTTCTCGGCGCGGTACTGCGGCAGCAGATAGAGCAGCAGTTCGGCGAGACGCTCGACGAGCTCGGGGTAGTCGCTCTGCCGCTCGAGAAACTCGATTACCGGCGGCTCGCGGCCGGAGAGCTCGCGCAGATCCGGCACGAAGTGGGGATTGGCCAGGAAGCGGACGTCGAACAGCGTGTCGGAGCCGTAAGGGATGCCGTGCTTGAAGCCGAAGCTGACGATGGCGATCGACAGGCGCGGCGCGTGGCCGCGCTCGCTGCCGAAGCGACGATAGACCTCGGCTCGGATCTCGTGGATCGACCACTCGCTGGTGTCGAAGACCATATCGGCCATGCCGCGGATCTCGGCTAGCAGATCCCGCTCGCGCTCGATGCCGTCGATCACCCGCTTGCCGTCCGACAGCGGGTGGGGTCGGCGGGTCTCCGAGAAGCGGCGCAGGAGGGTCTCGTCCGAGGCTTCCAGGAAGAGCACCGTGCACTCGGTGCCGGACTGCGCCTCGACCTCGCGCAACAGGTCGGGCATCTCGTCGGAGAATCCCGGCGCCCTGACGTCGGTCACCACCGCGATCGCCTGGTGCCCGCCGGCGAGCTCGCCCGGTTGCGCCAAGAACTCCCGCAGCAACGGCAGCGGCAGATTGTCGACGGTGTAGTAGTTCAGGTCCTCGAAGCACTTGGCGACGGTGCTCTTCCCCGATCCGGACAGACCGGTGATGACGACCAGCTGGGTCGACTCCCCGACGCTCACGACGAGTCCCCGCCGACTCCCGCCTCGTCGTCGACCGTCTCCTCCTCGTCCTCCGACGGCCGGGCGCGCCGCTCTTCGAGACGCTCGGAGAGCCGGTCGACGAACTCTTTCGCCGAGTGGTGTCCTTGCATCTTGAGGAGGTGGTTGCGGGCCGCGATCTCGAGCAGGATGGCGACGTTGCGGCCCGGCGCGACCGGCATCTTCACATAGGCGCAGGGGGTCTCGAGGATGGTGTAGGTCGATTCGTCGAGCCCCAGGCGGTCGTAGTCGAACGACTCGTCCCAGTGCTCGAGCTCGACCACCAGATCCATCTTCTTACGATCGCGCACCGCCGCCAGGCCGAACAGATCCTGCACGTTGACGATGCCGATGCCGCGCAGCTCCATGTGATGGCGCGCCAGATCGTCCGACGAGCCGACCAGATCTCCGTTCGGATAGCGCCGCACGGTGACGCGGTCGTCGGCCACCAGGCTGTGGCCGCGGGTGACCAGGTCGAGGGCCGACTCGCTCTTGCCGACGCCGCTCGCGCCGATCAGCAGCACCCCCAGGCCGTAGATCTCGAGCAGCACGCCGTGGAGGGTGGTCGACGGTACCAGGTGCTCTTCGAGGAAGTAGCTGACGCGCTGGATGATGGTCGACGACAGGGCGCGAGAGGAGAGCACCGGGATCGCCTTCTGGCGTGACAGCTCGAGGAACTCCGGAAAGGCGTCCAGGCCCTTGGTGATGATGAACACCGGGATGTCGAGATCGGTGATGTCGGCGAAACGCCGCGAGCGCACCTCGTCCGGCAGCCGCCGCAAGAACTCCGTTTCGCTCTCGCCGATGATCTGCACCCGTCCGGGCTTGATGTACTCGTAGTAGCCGGCGAACGCCAGGCCCGGCTTCTGCACGCGGGGATTCAAGATCTGACGGTCGAGATACTCCTCGCCGGCGAGGACCCGGAACTGCAGATCGGTCAGCTCGCCTCCGAGGAGCTCGCCGACCGCGACGTGAACCGGCGCCTGGGTCACCGCACGTCCTGGCCCTGGTGGGAGCGAAGCAGGTCGTAGACGGCCTCGGCGTCATCCAGTCGCCGGATCTCCTCGACATGGTCGTCGCGCTTCAACCAGCGGGAGACCTCGGCCAGGGCCTTGAGGTGCTCCGCCGGTCGATCTTCCGGCGAAAC
>JAWVZD010000144.1:0-5807 GCA_033722395.1 Thermoanaerobaculia bacterium
CTGTTCCATCGGTCGCCCGGAGACCGCACCGACGACCTCCTCCTCGCGGTCGGCCGCCTCACGCCCAAGAAGGGCTTCGAGCACTTGCTCTCGGCCTGCGCCATCCTACGCCGCCAGGGACGCCCCCTGCGGTGCATAGTGATCGGCAGCGGGCGGTGTCGAGCGCGGCTCGAGCGGTTGCGCAGCGACCTCGACCTCGACGATGTCGTCGAGTTGAGGAACTCGGTGCGACACGACGACCTGCCGCGCTGGTACCGGCGCGCGGCGGTCTTCGCAATGCCCGCCCAGGTGCTCGACGACGGCAACCGCGACGGCATCCCCAACGTGCTCCTCGAGGCGATGGCCTGCGGAACACCGGTCGTCGCCAGCCGGGTCTCGAGCATCCCCGAGGTCGTCGAGGACGGCCGGACCGGCCTCTTGGTCCCGCCACGCGATCCGGCGGCCTTGGCCGACGCCATCGGACGACTGCTCGACGATCCACTCCTCGCGGCGGAGATCGGACGCTCGGCAGCCGCCAGCGTGGCGAGCCTCGACTACCGTCGCGCCAACCGGCCGTTGGTCGACGAGTTCCGCTCTCTGGTCGGCGCCACTCTCGAGGACCGTCTCGATCCGGTCGAGCGGCGCACCTGGCAGGAGGGAGGAATGGCCGAAAAGGCGGCCCGCAGGCTCGGCGTCGCGCCCCGCCGCGATACCCACGGCGAGGCGATCATTCGCGACGCCATCGCGCCCGGTATCCGCGCCAACGCCTGGCGGCCCGATCTCGACCGACTGGTCGAGCGTCGACTCTGGGACGAGGTCTTCAAGGCGAGGCGCCTGCCCGCTCTGCTCGGCGCTCTAGGCATCGAATCGCCCGGCATCGAATCGCACGGCGCGCGCATTCTCGACCTCGGTGCCGGACGTGGCGGGCTGAGCGTCGGCTTCGCGGCTCGCGGGCACCGCGTCGTCGCCCTCGACCTACGGTACCGGAACTGCCTGGTCACCCGATTGCGCGGGCGGCGCTACGACTTCGAGATCCCGGCGACGACCTCGATCGGCGAGCAGCTGCCGTTCGCGGCGGAGACCTTCGACGCCGTCAGTTGCCTCGAGGTGCTGGAGCACGTCCTCGACCCGATCGCGCTGCTCGGCGAGATCCGGCGCGTGCTGCGACCCGGTGGGGCCTGCGTTCTCACGGTGATCAACCGGTGGGCGCACCTCGACCCGCACTATCGGCTGTGGGGGATCAACTTCCTGCCGCGATCCGTCGCCAACCGCTACATCGCGCTGCGACGCAGAACCAAGGAATCGTATCGCGACCTGCAGACTCTCGACGAGATGCACTACTACCGCTTCGGGGCGTTCGTGCGCCTGGCCCAGCGGCTCGGTTTCGAGGTCGAGGACGCCGAGCGCCCGGAGGGCTTCCTGCCCTCGCGGCTCCACGACCTCAAGCGTAAGGCCTCTCTCGGTTTCGACACCGCTTTGGTGGTGATCCGGCCGGCGGAGGGGCTCCGGCAACTGACGCCGAGATCGCGCCGCCGGCACAGCCGCAGAGCAGCCGCCGCGAAGTAGGGCCGAGCCCGCTCCGCCTATCGATCGTCCACCTGCCGCCGCGCCCGGCGCGCCAACCAGACGAAGGCGTACCCGACGACGACGGTCGGGGGCCCCTCGCCCCACGACCAGGCCGGCGGCATGCCGACGGCGAAGTCGAGCAAGGTGAGGAAGGCCCCGAGCAGCACCGTCAACCAGCCCATCACGATCACGAGGTCGTAGTAGCGCTCGACGTGGCGGGCGACGTAGAGGACGAGCACGCCGAGCAGAGCGTAAACGGCGGACAGCGAGCGCGTCAGGTACTCGGTGAGCGGCGCGTGCGGAAACGGGCCGAGGCCGAGCCAGTCGTTGGTCGCTACCATCCAGGCGGTCGGCATCACCATCGGCACGACGGCGAGCGCCGCCAGACCGCCCATCAGGTAGAGCAGCGCGACGAGAAGCTGTCGGGCTTTGCCGGCAGACATGTACCCGAGGATATCGCGCGCGCGTCGAGATCGACAGCCACAGCTCAGCCTCCTTCTGGCGGTGGGTTCCAGAGCCTGAGACAATCGCGCGACGATGCCGACTCTCGAGATCCGCCCCGAGACTCCCGCCGACCATGCCGCGATCCGCCGGGTCAATCGACGCGCCTTCGACCAGGACGACGAGGCCGATCTGGTCGACCGTCTGCGGACGAGCGCCGAACCGTTCGTCTCGCTGGTCGCCGAGCTCGACGGCGAGATCGTCGGCCACATCGCCTTCACACCCGCCCGCCTCGAGCGGCACCCCGAGCTCCATCTGCTCGCTCTGGCTCCGATGGCGGTCGACCCCAGCCAGCAGGGAGAGGGCGTCGGCTCACGGCTCGTCCGAGCCGGCCTCGACCGCTGCGCCGAGGAGCTCGCCGTCGCCGTCGTCGTCCTCGGTCATCCCGACTTCTACCCGCGCTTCGGGTTCGAGCCGGCGCACCGATTCGGCCTGCGCTTCGACCCCGACGTGCCGCGCGACGCCTTCATGGTCCTGGAGCTCGAGACCGGCGTGCTGGACGAGGTGCGCGGCACGGTGCGCTACCACCCGGCATTCGACGTCGTGTGAGGGCCATCTTCACCTGTAGACTCGCTTCGTGCAGAGCCCGATCCGCTGGCTGACCCTGTTGCAGGACCCGGTCGACTTGCTCGGCTTCGCCCTCTTTCTGCTGGTCTTTCCCGGCTACCACGCCATCTATCCGTATCTGGTGCGCCTCTTTCCCGCCCAGGCGGCCAAGGTGCGGGTCGATCTCTTCCGGCGCTCCTGGATCGAGGGTCTGCTCGAGCGGCGCGACATCATCGCGGCCGCACAACAGACGCGCAACCTCACCATGGTCAACTCTCTCCTCGCCTCCTCTTCGCTCATCCTGATGGGGGTAACGGCGAACGTGCTCTTCCGGCTACCCGAGTTCTCGCAGGTTCTGGCCGAGGCCTCGAGCCTGTCGCGCCACCCCGACGCCCAGGCGGTCAAGCTCTTCTTGCTCGTCGTCGTCTTCGCCGTCGCCTTCGCCTACTGCATGACCTCGTTGCGTCACCTGGGTCACTTCAACCTGGTGATCGGCGCCGACCCCGAGGTGGTGCGCCGCCACGAGGGAGAGCCCGTGGACTACTTCGCGACGCTCATCAATCGAGCCTCGAACCGATATACGCTGGCCGTGCGCTGCCTCTACTCGGCCTCGCCGTTGCTGCTCTGGCTGTTCGATCAGTGGTTCTTCATCGCTCTGACCCTCTTCTGGGGCATCAAGTTCGTCTGTTTCCAGGACTTCGCGCACGTGCTGCGCCGCCGTGCGGTATCCTCGGGAAACGAATGAGCGACGAGACGATCGTTTACACCTCTCGGGTGAGTATCGAACGCCTCGAAGGACCACTGCGCCGAGCCTATCTGCCGCAGGTCGAGGAGCCGGTCTCCTTCGGGGTCCACTCCGAAATCGCCTCGCACTACGGCGTCGACCCCGACGCCTTCGAGCCCCAGGCCACGACGCTCGACTACGTCGTCGCCGCGGCCGGCGGCTGACTGGTCGGGACCCTCGGGGGCGCGCTGGAGGCGCGCGGAGTCGATGCATCGGGCGGCAGGTTGACCGCCGACGTGCGGGGCGAGATCGTCGAGGAGGAGAAGGTCCTCGTCATCCGGCGGATCCTCGTCTCCTACCGGCTCGAAGCCGACGAGGGCGACCGCGAGACGATCGAGCAGGTGCACGCCTTCCACGCCCGCTTCTGTCCGGTCGCCCGCTCGATCACCCCGTCGATCGAGATCGAGACCTCGATCGAGCTCGTCTGAGCTCCGGTTCGTCGGCTTCGTTCGTCGCTGCGCAGGCCAGCGGCAGAGTCGAGCCCGCACTCCGGACGCTGCTCGTGACCTGCTTTCCCTCCGACCACCTCGGACCCGCACTGCGCCCAGACCCCCGACCGCCCGACTCCACTTGGAGGCGTTCCATCACAGCCAACGGAGGGCTTCTTCGGCTCTGGTATCGTCTCCACAACTTCGATGACCCACGAAGGGGGCACCGATGCGGGACGTCGGTCCCGCATCGAGCCGATCTTGGATCGGCTCCTCGACGCCGAAGACGGCACCGCGCGAGCGACCGTCCTGGCCGAGGTGCGTCGCTCCGATCCGGCGCTGGCATCCCACGTCGCAACAGCCTACGAAGCCCTCTTGAAAAACGAGGATCTCCTGGCTCGGCCGCTGTCCGAAGTCGTTCCCGATCTCCTGGCCGACTTCTCTCGCAGAAAACCGACTGGCCCGGACGAGTCCGAATCCTCGCGCTGCGGCCGGATCTTGGGATCGTACCGACTGATCGAAGTGCTCGACCGCGGCGGGATGGGAGTCGTCTACGTAGCGGAGCGAGCCGACGAGCAGTTCGAGATGCGGGTCGCGGTCAAGCTCCTGCCGCGGGGTCTCGAGAGTCCCGAAGCCGAGCGGCGCTTCCTGACCGAGCGTCAGATCCTGGCCGACCTCGAGCACCCCCACATCGCCCGCCTCCTCGACGGTGGACTGACCGAGGAAGGCTATCCCTACCTCGTCATGGAGCTCGTCGACGGGCAACCGATCGACGAGTACTGCCGACACCACGACCTCGACCTGGAGGGGAGGCTGCGTCTCTTCCTGCAGGTCCTGAACGCGGTGCAGCACGCCCACCAGCACATGGTGATTCACCGCGACCTCAAGCCGAGCAATATCCTCGTCACCGCCGACGGCACGGTGAAACTGCTCGACTTCGGCATCGCCAAGCTCGCCGACCCGTCCGCCGAGGCGCAGGGCGCCAGCACCCTCTTCCAACCCCGCTCGATCCGCTACGCGTCGCCGGAGCAGGTCGCCAATCGTCCGGTCAGCGCAGCGAGCGACGTCTACTCGCTCGGCGTCGTCCTCTATCAGCTGCTCACCGGTGTCGTACCTCTAGAACTCGATCATCTCTCGCCGGGGGAGCGCGAGCGAGTCGTTCGGGAGGTCCTCCCCGAGCCGCCGAGCGCCAGGTCGAGGCGATGGCGCCGTCGCCTGAGGGGAGATCTCGACAACATCGTTCTCGAGGCTCTCCGCAAGGACCCGGCTCGACGCTACCCGACGGCGGCCCACCTGGCCGCCGATATCGAGCGCTATCTGCGCGACGAGCCGGTCTCCGCCCGCAAGCGAACGTGGAGCTACTCGACCCGCAAGTTTCTGTCCCGGCACCGCGTCGGGGCTCTTCTCGCCACCGGCGTCCTGGCACTCCTGCTGGTGTTCGTCTCCACCGTGATCCGCCAAGAGAAGCGAGCCCTCGCCGAGGCGAGGAAAGCAGAACGGGTCGCCGAGCTTCTCGCCGAGCTCTTCGAGGGCGCCAACCCCTTCAGCGCCGAGGTCGGCACCCGCGACCTCAAATCGGTTCTCGACCGGGCCGAGGCGCGGATTCGCGACCAGCTCGCCGACGAGCCCGAGATCCGCGCCGAGCTCCTCGAGGTGATCGGGCGAGCTTACGGCGGTCTCGGTCTGTTCTCGCAATCGGCAGTCCTGCACGAGGAGGCCCTCGAGATCCGCCGAGCCCTGTTCGGCCCGGAAGACCTCCGCGTGGCCGAATCCAGCTTGAGTCTCGGGACAGCCCTCGAGTCGAGAGGGCACTACGAGAAGGCGCAGTCGCTCTACCAACGGGCCTTGGCGATCTTCGAGAGTCGGACCGGTGAGGACTCACCCGAGGTCGGGAGTGTGTTGACACGCCTGGGAAGACTGATCGCTCATCGAGGCGATCCGGTGGTCGGAGTGGAACTGCTCTCCCGCGCCGTGCAGATCTTCGAGCAGCAGACGGAGGCGCC
>JAWVZD010000145.1:0-5793 GCA_033722395.1 Thermoanaerobaculia bacterium
GAGATTTCGGTCGACCCGTACGGTCCGGAAGAGGCGATCGTGCGGATCGTGTCGTACTGCGTGCAGGGTGTCGACGTGAGCGAGAACCTCGAGCGCGGCCTGCTGGAGACGAATCTCGACCTACCGATCGGCTCCTTCGCACTCATCGGGCGCGACGTCTTCCTGTGCTATTCGCTGCTCGGCAAGACCACCGAGCGGCGCAGCCTCCTCGACGCCATTGCCGCCGTCGCCAACACCTCCGACGAGTACGACGACCTGATCGTCGCCAAGTTCGGCGGCAAGACGGCGCTCGAGCGCTTGAACGAAGAAGAGTCCGACAGCGGCGAGTGAGCCGAGCGCGCCCTCAACGGCGTCGACCGATCGCCTCCCGAGCCTCTTTCTCCATCTGCCGGCGGCGCGCCGCCTCGCGCTTGTCGAAGCGCTTCTTGCCCTCCGCCAAGGCGATCTCCAGCTTGATCAGGTTCCCCTTGAGGTAGACCGACAGCGGCACCACGGTGAGGCCGCGCAGCTTGGTGCGACCGAACAACTTGTCGAGCTCGCGGCGCTTGAGCAGCAGTTTGCGGTTCCGCTCCGGATCGTGGTTGTCGAGATTGCCGTGGCTGTACGGTCCGATGTGCGCACCGACGAGATAGGCCTCCCCGTCGCGGATCTCGACGTAGCTGTCCTTGAGCTGGACGCGCCCCTCCCGCACCGACTTGACCTCGGTGCCGGTCAGCACGATGCCGGCCTCGAAGCGGTCCAGTAGATGGTACTCGTGACGTGCCTTGCGATTCGACGCCAGCACACGCCGCTCGGGTTGATTGGGCTTGCTCATCGTTCGGTCTTCTCCAGCTTATCGGACCGCCGCGCCCGGTGCTCGGAACGGCCGCGGAGGAGCGCCCACTGGGCCGTCTCGCTCGCAGCCGCGTGCTAGAGTCCCGCCGTGAGCTCACCGTGGGTCTCGTCTCGAGGTGCCCATCAGATTTCCCACGCTCCCTCCGACATGAGGAGACGACGCCGCATCGGCTGGAGCACCGTACTCGTCGCCTGGCTGGTCGCGAGCGCCGTGGCGGCCGACGAAGATCGACCCACCCTCGATCACCTGCAGGTCGCCATCGGCAACCAGCAGATCGCCATCAGCGCAGAGCTCGACAACGCTTTCGACGACGAGCTCCGAGAGCGGTTGGCCAGCGGCCTCCCTACCGAGCTGACCTACCGCTTCGCGCTCTACAAGGACCGCAAGCGATGGTTCGACGGCGAGTTGGCCAAGAGCACCTACCAGGTGATCGCGATGTACAACGCCGTCAGTCGCGAGTATCTGGTCAACTTCAAGCACGACGGCAAGCTCACCGAGACGCGCGTGGTGCGCGACCTGGTCGAGCTGGAGCGAGCGATGACCGCCCTCGACCGAGTACCGGTCTTCGACCTGATGGATCTGCGCCCCAAGGTGCAGAACACCGCCGAGCAGTCCCGACTCCTGGTGCGGGCCCGGGCCGAGCTGGGAAGCGATCGGTGGTTGTTCGTCTTCCCCACCAAGACGACGACCGACTGGGTGCGGTCACGCAAGTTCCGCCTCAACGACACACCGTAGCGCCGTGGACCTCTATCGCCAGCTCGCCAAGCACCGCAAGGATGCTCGCTGGATCATCGGGGGCTTCACCGTCCTGCTCCTCGTCCTGACGGCGATCTACTACCTGATCCAGCGCAACCGGGACCTGCCGAGCGGGCTGGTGACCGAGAAGCTACTGCTCTTCGTACTGCTCTACGTCAACGTCGTCCTCATCCTGACGATCATCTTCGTCTTCGGGCGCAACGTCTTCAAGCTGGTCATCGAGCGCCAGCACGGCATCCTCGGATCGCGCTTCAAGACCAAGCTACTGGTGACCTTCGTCGGTCTCGCCCTCGTCCCCGTGCTGCTGCTGTTCTTCGTCGCCAGCGATCTTCTGCAAGGCTCGATCGACCGCTGGTTCGACACCGATCTCGAGGAGGTGCTGCAGCAGGGCAACGCCGTCGCCCAGTCGATGCTCGATCACGTCGAGCAGGACAGTCTGCTCGCTGCCAGCCTGATCCGGCGCGATCTCGAGGAGATCAACCTGGGGCGCGCCATCCAGCGCAACCAGCTCGGCGCCCGCCTGCAACGTCTGCTGAACGAATACCGACTCGACTATCTGGCGATCTATGCCGGCACCGACTTTCTGCAGGCGGTGTTGCGGCCGGACAGCGGCCTCGCCGTCCCTCCCGAGCCCGATCGACGCTTCCTGCTCGAAGCGCAGTCGGCGGGCGAGGCGATTCGACTGCCTCCCACCTACGACGGTCGTCTGCTCCTGGCGGCGGTGCCCCTGACCGGGGTCTCGTCCGCGGAGTCGCCGGTGCTGGTGGTCGGGACGACCATCGAGCCCGACGTCGCGGCGCAGCGCAAGCGCCTGGTCGAGACCTATCAGGGGCATCAGCAGCTCAAGGTGCAGCGCAGCGAGCTGCTCGCCAGCTATCTGCTGCCCTTCCTGATGATGACGCTCTTCCTGATCCTGGCGTCGTCGTGGGTCGGCCTCTACCTGGCCAACCGGGTCACGGTACCGATCCAGGCGCTGGCCGAGGGCACACGGCGCATCTCCCAGGGCGACCTCGAGACCCGCGTCGACGTCGAAGCGGGCGACGAGCTCGGCGTGCTCGTCGACTCGTTCAACCGCATGACCGCCGAGCTCAAGGCCAACAAGGAGCTCCTCGAGCGCAGCAACAAAGAGCTGGTAGCGACCAACAAGCGGCTCGACGAAGAGCGGGCGCTGATCGCCGCGGTCCACGAGAGCGTCGCCGCCGGCGTCATCTCGGTCGACCCCGAAGGGACCATCCTGACCTGCAACCGAGCCGCCTGCGAGATGCTGGGGCAGGACGAAGAGGCGTTGCGCGGCCGGTCGATCACCGCCGCATGGGCCGATCCGGAGCGCCACAAGCTGCTCGACTTGCTGCAGGAGGCGATGCAGTGGCGCGGCAGGGTGACACGCGAGATCCGCCTTCTCCTCGACGGCTTCTGGAAGGTGTTCGAGGTCAAGATCACCTCGATGCGCGATGCCTCGGGCGAGGTCTCGGGGCGGGTCATGGTCCTCGAGGAGCTCACCGAGCTCATCAAGGCCAAGCAGCTCGCCGCCTGGCGGGACGCCGCCCGCAAGATCGCCCACGAGATCAAGAACCCGCTGACACCGATCCGCCTCTCCGCCGAGCGCATGCTGCGCAAGCACGAGGGCGGCGGCGCCGATCTCGGTCGCTCGATCGAAGAGGGGGTCGAGATCATCAAGCGCGAGGTCTCCTCGATGGAGGTCATGGTCGACGAGTTCTCGCGCTTCGCCCGCATGCCCCAGCCGCAGCCGACCGAGATCGACCTCGGCGAGCTGGTCAGCGAGACGACGCGACTCTACGAGGGCATCAAGCAGGGGGTCGAGGTCGAGACCGCGCTCGATCCGGCGGCACGCACCGCCCGATTGGACGGCGAGCTGATGAAACGCGTGCTCATCAACCTGTTGGACAACGCCATCGAGGCGACCGAGCCGCCGGGAGAGGTCACCATCTCGACCTCGCGACGCGACGGAACCTTGGAGATCGCCGTCTCCGACACCGGTTCGGGAATTCCCGACGACGCCAAGGAGAAGCTCTTCCTGCCCCACTTCTCCACCAAGGGGCGGGGCACCGGTCTCGGACTGGCGATCGTCCATCGCATCGTCTCGGAGCACCACGGCACCATCCAGGCGGACGACAACCGGCCACGCGGCACGGTGTTCACGATCCGGCTGCCGTTGGAGTAGGTCGGTCGCCGAGTGCCATAATCGACCCATGACCACCCCGAAGGAGACCCTCGACCGCGCGATCCGCGAGGCGCTGAAGGCGGGCGAGCGGGAGCGCCTGGCGACGCTGCGCATGCTGCTCAACGACGTCGACAACACCCGCATCCGGGAGCAGGCCGAGGTCGACGACGAGACGTTCGTCCGTCTGGTGCGCCGCGGCATCAAGCAGCGCCAGGAGTCGGCCGAGCAGTACGAGCGCGGAGGGCGCGACGAGCTCGCCGCCAAAGAGCGCCGCGAGATCGAGGTGCTGGAGGAGTTTCTGCCACCCGAGGTCGACGAGCAGGAGCTCCGGCGAGCGATCGACGAGATTCTCGCCGAGACCGAGGCGACGGGCCCGGCCGCCATCGGCCCGGTGATGCGCGAGATGATGTCGCGCTACGCTGGGCGGGCCGACGGCGCCCGCATCAACCAACTCGTCCGGGAGCGCCTCGCCGCCGACTGAGACGGCGACCGCCGGTCACCCTCCATGCGCCGCCTGATCGTCGGCACGGCCGGGCACATCGACCACGGCAAGACGAAGCTGGTCGAGGCCATCACCGGCATCGACTGCGACCGGTGGGAGGAGGAGCGTCGGCGAGGGATCACCATCGACCTCGGCTTCGCGCACCTCAGAACCGAGCTCTTCGAGATCGGCTTCATCGACGTTCCGGGCCATGAGCGCTTCCTGCACAACGCTCTCGCCGGGCTCGGCGGGATTCGCATCGTCCTGCTGGTGGTCGCCGCCGACGAGGGAATCGAGCCGCAGACGCTCGAGCACTTGGAGATCTGCTCCCTGCTCAGCATACCCCACGCCCTGGTTGCGGTCACCAAGTCCGACCTGGTCGGCGAGGAGCTGCTCGATCTGGCACGGCTCGAGGTCGCTGAGCTCCTCGAGAGCTCGCCCTGGCCCGAGGCCGACATCGTCACCGTGTCGGCACGCAGCGGCGAGGGGGTCGACGAGCTGGTCGAGCGTCTGCTCGAGCTCGCCGAGGAGCTGCCCGAGGAGGACGCCAGTGCCGCGCCGGTGCGACTGCCGATCGACCGGGCCTTCCAGCTCAAGGGCCTCGCCGCGATCGCCACGGGGACTCTCGTCTCCGGCCGAATCGACAGCGGGCAGAGCCTCCGGATCCTGCCCGGGGGAGAAGACGCCAAGGTGCGGAGCATCCAGGTCCACGGCGAGGACCGACCAGCGGCCCTGGCCGGCGAGCGCACCGCCGTCCAACTGAGCGGCGTCGGACTGGCCGGCCTCGAGCGCGGTCAGCAGATCGTCGAGCCGGAAGCCTTCGAGGCGACAACCTCGCTGCTGGCGCGCTTCGAGCTTCTGCCGAGCGCGCCGGTGGAGGTCTCCGGCTGGACCGAGGTCCGTTTCCATCTCTACTCGAGCGAGGTCCTCGGCCGCCTGCGCCCGCTCCAGGTCGACTGTGTGAAGCCGGGCGAGAGCGCTGTGGTGGAGCTACGGCTGGCCGCACCCGTCGTCGCCGTGCGGGGCGATCGCTTCGTCGTGCGACGACCGTCACCCGCCGCCACCCTGGGCGGAGGCCGACTGCTCGATCCGCACTGGAGCCGCCCCGCCGCGAAGCGAGTGGGCACCGCCGTCGAGAGGTTGTCGGGCGAGCTGTCCGAGGCGATCGTCCAGTGGGTCGACGACGCCGGGCTCTCGGGCGCCGGCGCCGACGGGCTGGCGCGCCGGCTGGGCAGTCGTCCGGCAGTGGTCGAGGCCCAGCTGGACGCTCTCGATCGCGACGGCCGGCTGCTCCGCTTCGAGGTCGGGCCTTCGCGGGCCGCGCGATGGATCCTGCCGGGGCGAGTCGAGGAGCTCTCCCGACGCACCGAGCGGCTGCTCTCCGACTATCTGTCCCAGGAGCGGCTGGCGCCGGGGATGCCGAAGGCCGAGGCGGTGCGGCGCCTCATGCCGCGGGTTTCCGCCGACCTCGCCGCCGCGATCCTCGACCGGTTGGAGGCCGCTGGTGTGCTGGAGGTGGAGGGCGATCTGCTGAAGATC
>JAWVZD010000146.1:0-5788 GCA_033722395.1 Thermoanaerobaculia bacterium
CGGGGCGCCTCCACGAAGAGCAGCTGCTCGGGACGGGGCATCACCATGCCGAGCTCCTCGGTCGCACGCGCCTCGATGCGCTGCGGGCTGGAGAGATACGACGCCTCGAGCCGCAGGCGCCGCTCGCTCTGCTCGAGCTCGACGAGCGTCCGTTCGAGCTCGTTCAGGCGATAGCCGGTGTGGATGACCTCGAGGTGGATCCATATGTCGGCGAGCAGTCCGAGCCCGAGCGGCAGGACGAGGAGAGCGACCAGGGCGAGCTCCCGGAGACGCCTGCGATCGCGCTCCCGCACCAGGTACTCGTTCGCCACCGGCCGGCGGATGACGTACTCGCCACGCAACGCCTACAGCCTCCTGGCGGCCCTCAGCCGGGCCGAGCGCGAGCGCGGGTTGGCCGCCACCTCTTCGGCGCCGGGTCGTACGGGCTTCTTGGTCAGCACCTCGAGCACCCGAGTCTCTGCCCGCGGTCGACCGGTGATCTGATCGATCTCGCCTCGCGCCCCGCGCCGCAGCCGGTGCTTGACGATGCGATCTTCGAGGCTGTGGTACGAGATGACGACCAGGTGGCCGTCCTGGTCGAGCAGCTCGATCGCCTGATCGAGCAGCGCCTCGAGTCCACTGAGCTCCCGGTTGACGGCGATGCGCAGCGCCTGGAACACACGGGTCGCCGGATCGACTCGACCTTCCTTGCGGCCCGGCGGCAGACGCTTCACCCGCGCAATGAGCTCTTTGAGGTCGGTAGTGGTCCGAATCGGTCGCTGCCCGCGGCTCTCCACCACCTCGCGAGCGATCCTGCGGGCCTGACGCTCTTCGCCGTACTCTCTGAAGATCCGTTCCAAGTCTTCCTCCGAGCTCCGGTTCACGATGTCGGCCGCGGTCGGCCCGCTTCTCCCCATGCGCATGTCGAGTGGCGCCTCGAAACGAAAGCTGAAGCCACGCTCGGCGGTGTCGAGCTGCATCGACGACACGCCGAGGTCGGCCAGGATCCCCTCGACCCGCTCGACGCCCCGATCGGCCAGTTCCTCGGCGAGCCGGTCGAAGCTCGCCTCGGCCAGTTCGACCCGATCGCCGTAAGGCTCGAGGCGCCGAGCCGACAGCGCCAGTGCCTGCGGGTCGCGGTCGAGACCCAGCAACCGCACCGACTCGGCGGCCTCGAGGATCGCCTCGGCATGGCCACCGAGACCGACGGTGCAGTCGACGACCAGGCCGTGCCGAGGCGCCAGATACTCGAGGGTTTCGGCGACGAGGACCGGCTCGTGCATCGCCCCCCCGTCGCCGTCGTCTGCCGCCGCTCCCGTCGCCATCGCATGGTTCCCGTTCAGATGCCCCTCTCGCTGAGGTAGGCGAAGTCCTCGTCGGTGAACGGCTGCTGGCTGAACTTGTCCTCCAAACGAGCCTTGTTCCACACCTCGAGGTGATCGAGGCGCGCGCTCACCACCACCTCGCCCTCCATATCGGCGCTGTCGCGCAGGATGGGCGGGATCACGACTCGACCCTGGGCGTCGAGGCGGCTCTGCTGGCCGTAGTAGCTGACGCGCTCGAGAAACTTCTGCTTGGTGCGGTCGGTCGACGGCAGCGCCGCCAGTCGGGCTTCGATCTCCTCCCAGACGGCCAGGGGATAGACCAACACGGAATCCCCCAGGACCGACGTCAAGAAGACCTCCTTGCCGTATTGGTCCTGAAAGTGACGGCGAAGATGCGTAGGGATCTTCAGCCGCCCTTTGTCGTCGATCTTGGCTGACGCACTACCCCGAAACACGAATCCGGCCCACCCTGGTCGGGAGTTCGGGGCGAAGTCTAGCAATCAACTCCACTTTTGTCCATTTTTTTCCACTTTTTGCCCACACGCCGATTCCGTCCGCCTCTTCCGGCGGCTTCGAAAGCTCTGTTTCGGGGGCTGGAACGGCCGCTCGTGGGCCGCCCGGGGGACCTATCCTCTGGGCACTTCGCTCTCTTCGGAGTCGGTCTCCTCGAGGCCGCTCTCCTCCGATTCGCCACCCTCCTCCGACTCGGCGCTCTCCTCGAGGCTCGCCTCCTCGGGGCTCGCTTCCTCGGGGATGGAGGAGCCGAGGCCTGGCATCGCCGAGCCTTCTACCCGTAACCGCGAGGCCGACTCGGCGACGTCGAACTCCTCCGCACCGGGTGGCAATTGGTGGATGCGGATGTAGGCCGCGTCGCGCAGCTCCTCGAGGTAGCCCTCGTACTCCTGTCGCAGCAACCGCTCGCGCTCGATGCGGTCGATCTGATCGGCCACCTCGTTGAACGGCAGCAGGGTCGCCTCCTCCCGATCGATCACCTCGAGGACATGGAGACCACCGCGTCCCTCGACCGGAAGGCTCACCGTGCCCGCCTCGAGGTCCCAGACCGCCGCCTCGAGATCCGGATCGAGATCGCCCTGCTTCACCCAGCCGAGCTCGACGACGTCGCTGGTCGTTCCCCGGTCGCGATGGGGTGCGATCACCTCGGCCATCGCCTCACCAGCGGCGATACGGTCGCGCAGCTCGCTGGCCAGACGCCGGCGCTCCTCGGCTCCCAGGCTCGAGCTCTCCAGCACGACGAACTCCCGCAGCTCGACGCGCTCCGGGGTGGTGAACTCCTCGGGGTGCTCGTAGTAGTAACGCCGCAGATCCTCTTCGGTGAGCTCGACGCGGCGCTGCACCTCGCGCGCCATGACGCCGCTGACGCGCAGATTGACTCCGATCTGTCGCCGGAAGTCCTCGCGTGTCATACCGCTCGAGCGCAATGCGGCTTCGAACTGCTCCTCGCTCTCGATGCCGAAGTTCTGCATCGTACGGCGCACGGCGCTGTCGAGCTCTTCTTCGCTCGGCCGGTAGCCGATCTGGTCGGCCCGCGACAGCACCAGCAGCTCCTCCAAGATCGTCCCCAGGACCTCCTCGCCGGCCTGGTCCATCAGCTCGGAGCGACGCGTCGGGTCGAGATCGGCCTGCTGAATGGCACGCAACCGCTCAGTGAGCCGCACCTCGTAGTCGTACAGCGTGGCGATGCGATCGTTGACCCGGAGGATCACCCGGTTCGAGGTCGCGGCGAAGACCGCCGAGGCGGCGAGAACCAGGAGGAGCGGGAGCAGAAAGCGACGGATCGGCATGACTCAGGAAGGGTCGGAGAGCGGTGACGTCTGACTGTAGCGCCCTCGATAGCGGAACGGCAGGTTCCGCTCGTGCACCTCGATATTGTAGCGCTCTGCCGCTCGCTTCACCAGCGACCCGAGCGCGCGCTCGGCAGCCAGCCTTTCGAGTTGGCGGCGGATCTCGGGAGTGGCCTCCTCCAAGGTCAGGCGTCGCTCGGGCAGTCGCTCGACGACCTGGAAGACGTGATAGCCGTACTCGGCGCGGACTACTTCGCTCACCTCCCCCTCGGCGAGCGCGAAGATCACCGGCTCGTAGACGGGCGGCACCTCGGAACGCGAGACCACGCCCTGGAGACTCCCCACCGCGCCCTTGCCGGCGGCCCCCAAGCGCTTCGCCACGTGGGAGAACTCGACACCGCTCTCGATCTGCTCCACGGCCCGTCGAGCGGTCGCCTCGTCCTCGACCAGGAGCTGGCGCAGACGCACTCGCAACGGCCGGTCGAAGCGCTGCGGCGCGGCCAGGTAGAAGGCACGGATCTCCGCGTCGGTCGGCGGCGGGATCTCCACCTGATCGAGGACGACCGCGATCGGCTCCGCGTCCACACCGCTCAGGCCGCGGTCGAGTCCCCAGCGTGCCAGCAGGCGCTGGTCGACGAACTGGTCGAACAGAGCGCTGAGCACCTCGCTCGACAGGGCCGCGCCGTTCGCGCCGAGCTGTAGCTCGACGAACTCCTCGAAGGCCTGGTACGGGACCACCTCTCCTCCCACCGTCAGAGCGGCGTCGGCCGGAGGCGGTGTCGCCTTGCAAGCCGCCAGGCCGAGCAGCGTCAAGAGGACGACGAGCCCGTCGAGTCTCCCGCTACGCCAGCAGGTCGAGGAGCCGGCGTGACGCCTCGACGAGGCGTGACGGCTCGACGTCGTCGACGGTGAGCACGCCGTTCGGGCTGAAACTGAGATCGTCGCGCTCCGAGACGAGGCGAACCAGTCGGTCGACATCGATACGAGTGTCCTGGCGCAGGCGCATCCGCAGACTGCCGCTGCGGGCGGAGATCGATTGTACTCGGAGCTCCTCGGCGCGACGCTTGAGCTCCATCGCGTCGAGCAGCCGATCGATCGCCGGTGGCGGCTCGCCGAAGCGATCGGTCAGCTCGTCGAGGATCTCCTCGCGGCTCGCCTCGCCGGCGGCGATGCGGCGGTAGAGCTCCATGCGCAAGTTGGCGTCACCGACGTACTCGGTCGGGATCGACGGCGGCTGCGGCAGATCGAGCGCCACCGAGGGTGGCGCTTCGGTGCTCTCTCCCTTGAGCTCCTGGACGGTCTCCTCGAGCATGCGCAGATAGGTCTCGATGCCGACCGCCGCCATGTGACCGCTCTGCTCGGCACCGAGCAGATTGCCGGCACCGCGGATCTCGAGGTCCCGTGCCGCGATGCGAAAGCCCGCTCCCAGCTCGGTGAACTCGCGGATCGCGGCGAGCCGTCGGCGTGCCACCTCCGACACCGGCCGCTCCTCCGGAACGAGCAGGTAGCAGTAGGCGAGCTGGTCGCTGCGCCCGACCCGCCCGCGCAGCTGGTAGAGCTGCGCCAGGCCGAATCGATCGGCCCGGTGGATGAGCATGGTGTTGACGTTCGGGATGTCGATGCCGTTCTCGATGATCGTGGTGGCCAGCAGCACGTCGTGCTCGCCCCGCTTGAAGGCGTGCATGCGCTCGGCCAGCTCGCGCTCGTTCATCTGCCCGTGGCCGACGGTGATCTTCGCCTGCGGCACGATCTCGGCGAGCTTCGAGCGCATCGACTCGATCCCGTCGACATGGTTGTAGACGTAGTAGACCTGCCCCTGGCGAGCGAGCTCGAACTCGACCGCCTCGGCGACGAGCTGCCGATTGAACGACACGATCGCCGTCTCCACCGCCATCCGGTCCCGTGGCGGCGTCTCGATCACCGACAGGTCGCGTACCCCGGCGAGTGCCAGTTGCAGGGTGCGTGGCACCGGCGTGGCCGACATCGACAGCACGTGCACGTTCTTGCGCAGCTCGGTGAAACGCTCCTTCTGCGCGACTCCGAAGCGCTGCTCCTCGTCGACGATCAGGAGACCCAGCCGGGGAATGTCGATGTCGCTACCCAGGATGCGATGCGTGCCGATCAGGATGTCGACCCGCCCCTCTCGCGCAGCGCGGGTGACGCGACGGATCTCCGCCGCGGTGCGGAAGCGCGAGATCATGTCGATCTCCACCGGAAAGCGCTCGAAGCGTTCCCGAAAGGTCTCCAGGTGCTGATCGGCGAGGATCGTCGTCGGTGCCAGGACAGCCACCTGATGGCCGCCCTCGACCACCTTGAAGGCGGCCCGCATCGCCACCTCCGTCTTGCCGAAGCCGACGTCGCCGCACAGCAACCGATCCATCGGCCGCGAACGCTCCAGATCGGCTTTGATCGCCGCCGTGGCCTCGAGCTGATCCGGCGTCTCCTCGAACTCGAAGGCGGCCTCGAACTCGGCCTGCAGCTCGCTGTCGGCCGCCATCGTCGGGGCGCGTTGCACCTGGCGCTCGGCATAGAGCGCCAGAAGATCGATCGCCAGCTTGCGCATGCCGGCCCGCACGCGCGACTTGGTGCGGCTCCACGAGCTGCCCCCCAGACGGTCGAGCCGGGGGGCTACCCCCTCGATGCCGCTGTACTTCTCGATCTCGTCCAGCCGGGTCAGCGGCA
>JAWVZD010000147.1:0-5767 GCA_033722395.1 Thermoanaerobaculia bacterium
GGCGCTCGTTCGGTTCGGCGATGCATGTCTAAAAGAACCGGATGCCGAAGGCGATCACGCCCTCGGAGTCGTCGGAGAGCAGTAGCTTGGCCTGGAAGTACGGCCGCACCGCGCTGCTACGCAGGAACCCGACCCCGGCGAACAGGTTGACGCCGAAATCGGTCTCGTCGTCGTCGCCCCGTGCCCCGCGGGGTGGATCGTTGTCGCGTAGGACCAGCGCCGGGCCGGCGCCGAGCCAGAAGTCGGCTTCGCCTTCCGACAGCAGGTCGTAGTGGAAGTCCATATTGAGCGTCGCCAGATCGCCGCGATCGACGAAGACGTACTCGAGATTGGGGTTGAGGAACCACTTGCTCGCGCCGAGGCGGGTCAGGATGCCGCCGCCGAGGAACGCCTCGCTGGCGTCGGTGTAGACGCCGAGCCGGAGATCGCCGTCGATCTCCTCGGCGCCGGAGGCCGGGACCAGGACGAGTGCCAGGGCGAGCCCCGTAAGGGCGAGTCTCGCACCGCCGAGGCGCCCCCGGAACATTACGACACCTCCACGGTGATCGAGCTCTCGAGCGCGATGTGGAGCATGGTGCCGGTGGACAACACGACCGGCTTGCCCTTGGTCTTCAATGCACCGATGGTGCCGCCGATGCCGCCGACGACGGCGCCGATGACGCCGCCCTCGCCTTCGTCGATGGCCTCGCCCAGGATGGCGCCGCCGATCGTCGAGCCGCCGATGATGGCGGCGTCTTTGCCGACCTCGCTCTTACCCCGCTGAGCCAGGCGCGCCGCGATCGGCACGACCTCGCCGTCGGGTGTCTCGAGCTCGTCGAAGGCCAGCGACAGGCGGGCCCGCCCACCGATCTTCTTGGCAGCCTGAGCCTCGGTCACGTGGCCGCGCACGATCGAGCCGGCGGGAATCGCCAACTGTCCGTCGACCGAAACCTCCTGCACGACCTGCCCGGTGAACGACGCGCCGACCGGTGTCTCGTGGCTCGACAGGGTGTCTTCGAGGCGCAGCGTCAGGGTGGTGCCCGCCGGTACGACGACCGGTTCGGGATCGGCTGGCATCAGGCGCTCGAAGAACCCCTTCTCGGCGCTCTCGGCTTCGTTTTCGGCACCGGCTGCGCCGCAGGCCGCCCAAACGACTGCAAGCGCCCCGATGGCGATCAGGATCGGAATGGATCTGATGGGTCTCATCAGTTGCCTCCTTTCGGACTGTGGCTCGGTCGGTCGATTCCACAGTGCTGCGTTCGTATAGGTGAGCAGAGACCGTGCCAGGGGGTCGGACTCCTCGAAACCCCCGTCGGAAAGGGCTTTGCCGGATGTCACTGGAGACGGAGGCCGACCTTCCACCGCCCAGAGCCGGGAAGATTTCCCGTCTCCTCCGGGGTTTGCTAGGCCGTGCCGAGCGCGAAGGTGCTCAGCCGTCGCTCGGATCGGGCGCCAGGTCGAGCTGTTTGAGCTCGTCGAGCTGTGTCCGCAGGGCTCTCAGGGTCTGCTCGAGGTCGGCGTTCTGACGGGTGAGCTCGAGCAGAAGGGTGGCCGCCGGCGCCCAGGGCGAGCCCGGATGCTCGAGCTCGAGCCGCTCCAGCGTCGCGACCGCTTTGCCGCTGTCGTAGATCGGGCTCGAGGGGTTGAGCTGGAGGGCGGCGAGCTGGAAGAGCGCCTGCGCGGCCTCGTCGGTGCGCGGATACAGGTCGACGAGCTCGAGGTAGGTCGCGGCGGCACCGCTCAGATCCCCTTCCGCCAGCCGGCTGTCACCGAGTGCGAGCAGGGCCTCGGCCTCCAGGTTCTCTTCCAGGCTCGGGTCGGGGAAGGCCCCCTCGACCCTCGCTCCGTCCTCGCTCCCTTCGATCTCGGAGTCGGGTTCGTCGATCGCCGTCGGATCGTCCGCCGGCGCCGGACGGAAGAGGCTGCAGCCGTTGCCCGCGACGCAGAGCAGGAGTGCCACGGCGGCGGTGCAGAGGGCGCCGTCGGCGCGTCGCCGGGTTGGGCGGTCCGTCCGTCTCATTCGGCCCGAGCCTCGGTCGAGTCGGTGGGTAGGAGCACGAGGAACAGACTACCACCGCCGGGAGCGTCCTCGACCGCGATCGAGCCCCGGTGCTGCTCGACGATCGCCCGGGTGATGGCCAAGCCGAGGCCCGTGCCCGAGGCGTACCGCTCGTGCTTGCGGGAGCGGTAGAAGCGCTCGAAGATCTGTGCTTTGTCGTCGTCGGCGATGCCGGGCCCTTGGTCGGCGATGGTGAGGACGGCGGCCGGCAGAGCGACGTTCGTCGAGGTGCCCAGAGAGGGCGGGAGTTCCTCCGGTTCGCGGACCGGCGACAGGCGGAGGTGGATCGTCGCGCCCTCCGGACTGAACTTGACGGCGTTCGACAAGAGGTTCCACAGCGCCTTCGTCAGTTGCTGTGCATCGGCGCGGACGATCAGCGGCTGGTCGGTCGCCTCGATCTCCACCTCGATCCGACCGGCTTCGAGCAGACCGGAGGCCTCTGCTACCACTTGCTCGCACGATCGCACCAGATCGATCGGTTGCAGATCGAACCGGACGGCACCCGCCTCGAGCTGGGCGACGTCCAACAGGTCGGCGATCATCCGCTGCAGGCGATCGGCCGATTGGGCGTTGAGCTCGAGGAGGCGTCGCTGGTCGGCGCCGAGAGCCTCGTTCTCGAGCAGCAACTTCGTAGTCTCCTGCATGGAAGCGAGCGGTGCCTTCAGATCGTGAGACACGCTGGAGACGAAGTGGCTCTTCATCTTGTCGACCTCGCCGAGGCGGCGGGCCATCTGGTTGAAGTCGCTGGCCAGCGAGGCGACCTCGCTCGGGCCCTCGACCGGGACGCGATGGTCGAAGCTCCCCTCGGCGATGGCGCGTGTTCCGGCCGCCAGGGCGCGCAGCGGTCGGACGGTCGAGCGGTCGATCCACACCGCCAGAAGAAGCGCCACGACGAGACCGGCCGAGACCACCAGGACGGCGTTCTGGCGGGCCTCGGAGGCCTGCGCGCGGCTTCGTTCGATGCGCCCCGAGACGCGTTCCACCGCTTCCGCGTCGAGTCCGGCGACGGCACGGCGGATCTCGGTCAGAGCGTCGAGCAGGCGCTGGCGAGCATCTCCCGCTTCGTCACCGGTGACCACGCGAGGCTCGATCGTCTCCGCCAGGCCGCCGTACTCGCCCCAGGCCTTGAGCACCGGGAGGAGCTGGCGAGCTTCGAGCGGAAGGGCGTTCAGATCGTCGATATCGCGTTCGACCTCGCCCCGCACGCGCTCGAGCTCGCCGCGATAGGCCGGATCGCGCAGGACGAAGTAGCGCTGCGTGAGACTGGTCAGGCGATCGATCTCGAGCCGCATGCGGAGGCTGGTGCGCGACACCTCGATGTCGGCGCTCGCCATGCGACGATTCGCTTCGTGCAGTCGGTGGATCAGGACCAACTGCCACGCGGCGAGGCCCGAAGTCAAGAGGAGCAGCAGGGCGAGGCCGGCCGCGACCTGTGTGCCCAGCTTCATCGGCCTACCCGCCGCTGCCGCCGGCTCGGCTAGCGATCGATGCCCCACGCCTTGAGCTTGTTGCGGATCGTCTTGACGTCGATCTCGAGGCGGCGGGCCGCCTCGGCCTTGTTGTTGCCGGTCTCGTCGAGGGTGCGGAGGATGAGCTCCTTCTCGGCGTCGGCGACCGTCGTGCCGACCGGGATCTCCACCGTCGGCGAGGACGAGTCAGAGGTGCGGACCGTCGCCTCGCCGCCCAGGGTGCGCGGCAGGTGGGAGACGTCGATCTCGCCCTCTTTGGCCAATACCACGGCGCGCTCGATGACGTTGCGGAGCTCACGCACGTTCCCCGGCCAGGCGTGTTCCTCGAGACGCCCCAGGGCCTCGTCCGACAGGCCCTCGACCGCGGTGTCGTGGCGAGCGTTGAGGCCTTCGAGGAAGTGCTCGATCAGCAGCGGTATGTCCTCGCGCCGCCGCCTGAGCGGCGGTAGCTCGATCTCGAAGACGTTGAGGCGGAAGTAGAGGTCCTCACGAAGCAGTCCCCGCTCGATCGCCTCGCCCGGGGGGCGATTGGTCGCCGCCAGGACTCGCACGTCGACCTCGAGCTCGCGCGGCGCGCCGATGCGCCGTACCCGTCCGTCCTCCAGCACACGGAGCAGCTTCGGCTGCAGCGAAATCGGCATCTCGGCGATCTCGTCGAGCAGCAGGGTGCCGCCGTCGGCGAGCTCGAAGCATCCTCGCCGTGTGCCGGTGGCGCCGGTGAACGAGCCTTTTTCGTGGCCGAAGATCTCGGACTCCATGAGCTCTTTCGGGATGGCGGCGGAGTTGATGGCGACGAACGCCTGCTCCCTCCGCCGGCTCAGAGCGTGGAGTGTGCGGGCGGCGAGCTCCTTGCCGGTTCCGCTCTCGCCGGTCAAGAGGATCGAAGCGTCGGTGGGGGCGATCTCGGCCATCACCGCGAACACCTCCCGCATCGCCCTTGACGAGCCGACGAGCTCGCCCAGGTGCTCGGCCGACTCGACATCGTCCGGAATCTCGTGGGTTCGCTGACGGCTGCGCAGTGACGCTTGTGCTGCCTCGAGCGCCCTGCCGAGCCGATCGTAGTCGAGCGGCTTGGTGAGGAAGTCGAGCGCGCCCTTCTTCATCGCGTCGACCGCCAGGTCGACGGTGCCGTGGGCGGTGATCAGGATGACCGGGATGTCGAGCTCGAGCTCGCGCAGACGATCCAGCAGCTCGACCCCGGAACCGTCCGACAGCATGACGTCCGTGACCACGATCCGCGGCTCGAACTTCTCCATCGCTCGCTCGGCCGAGGCGAGATCGGGCGCCGAGAGCACCTCGAGCCCCCAGGCGCCGAGGCGCGACTCGAGAACCGTGCGCATCGCCTCCTCGTCGTCGACCACGAGGACCTCGAGAGGTGGGAATTCCATCGTCTTACGTCGGGCGTCCGTCGCGTCTCCTGGGCGAGATGCGCGGCCAACGATAGCGCATCCGCGGCTCGGAGCGACAGCGGCGGTCGCGTCGGCGCGCCCAGCCGATCGTCAGTTCGGGATGATCAGGCGCTGGCCGGGGTAGATGACGCTGCGACGACTCAGACCGTTGATCGCCAGGAGCGTGCCGAGGGAGACCCCCTGGCGCTGGGCGATCTTGCCGAGGGTGTCGCCGCGGCGCACGACGTAGACCGCCCCCGACGCCGAACCGCCGTGCAGTGTCAGCTTCTGGCCGGGCTGCAACACGTTGTTGGTCAGCCCGTTGTCCTGCCTGATGCGATCGACCGTGGTGCCGTAGCGCTTCGCCAGCGACCAGAGGCTGTCGCCGGAGCGCACGGTGTAGGTGATCTCGCCGCCCGAGGCCACCGTGGCACCGCCGCCGGGCGAGCGGTCGGGAACCCGCAACGTCTGCCCCTGTCGGATGCGGTGGGCGCTGCGCAGGTCGTTGAGCTCCATCAGGGCACTCACGCTGGTGCCGTGGCGCGCCGCGATACCCGACAGAGTGTCCCCGCGGCGAACGCGGTAGACGGTGGTCAGGCTGGCGGGCGCGATCCACTCCGGCACCTCCTCCAAGCGGGCGAGCAGGGTCGGCGCGGCCTCAGGGGGGACCTTCAGCGAATAGGGCTCGTCGGGGGTCGCCCTGCGCCGCAGCTCCGGGTTGAGAGCTTCGAGCGTGCCCGGCGCGAGCTGGAGGAGGGAGTCGATCGACGCGAGCTCGATCGAGCGCTCGATCTCGATCGTGTCGAAGCTCTGCGGTGGCAACGGCTGCGGCAGGTCGAAGCCGTAAGCCGCCGGATCGTTGACGATCGCCA